>NZ_MULM01000137.1:0-50417 GCF_002029345.1 Pseudomonas sp. VI4.1 | reverse complement strand
GCCAGCTCCTACAGGGGGTTTGTGAGCGACACAGAACCGTGTAGGAGCTGGCTTGCCAGCGAAGCTCTTAAAGCGCCCACCCCGGCTTACGCTTCTGCACAAAAGCCATTGTCCCCTCGACCCCCTCAGCCCCGGTCACTGCCTCGCTGAACCACTCGGCCGCCTCATCGAGCAACGTATCCGCCGGCTGCCCCGCACTCGCCAGCAACAGCTGTTTAGTCCGCGCATTGGCCTCCGGTGCACAGCACAACACATGGGCCAACACCTCATCGAGACGCTCGGCCAGGGCTTGCGCGTCATGTTCGACAAAATGCACCAGGCCGATCCGCTTGGCCTGGGTGCCATCGAAACGCGCCGCCGTCAGGGCGAGTCGACGGGCCTGGGTCAGGCCGATGCGCTGGACCACGAAGGGCGCGATCTGCGCGGGCAGCACACCGAGACTGGTTTCCGGCAGACCGAATTGCGCCTGATGATCGGCCAGGGCGACGTCGCTGACGCAGGCCAGGCCCAAGCCACCGCCGAGTACGGCGCCTTGCAGCACGGTGATGACCACTTGCGGCGTGTGTTGCACCGCTTGCAGCAGCGTGCCGAACGCTCGGTTCAACTCGCGGCAGGCCGTCGAGTCTTGAGCGCGGGCGTTGGCCATGTCCTTGATGTCGCCACCGGCACAGAAATGCCCGACGGCGCCACCGATGACCAAGGCACGCACAGTTCGGTCATCATGTACCGCCGCCAGCACCGCGCTCAGTTCGGCGACCATCTGCAGGCTCATGGCGTTACGGCTGTCGGGGCGGTTGAGGGTGATGTGCAGGACGCCGTTGTGCAGTTCCAGCAGCAGGGTCTGGCAAACCGGCAAGGTGCTCATTGTTTTTTCCCCGGCAGGATGCCCATGAGTTTGCAGATGATCCCCAGCATGATCTCGTCGGCCCCGCCGCCGATCGACACCAGCCGCACATCGCGGTAGGCCCGGGCCACCGGGTTGTCCCACATGAAGCCCATGCCGCCCCAGTATTGCAGGCAACTGTCGCTGACTTCGCGGCCCAGGCGACCGGCCTTGAGTTTGGCCATCGACGCCAGGCGGGTGACGTCCTGGCCTTTGATGTATTGCTCGGTGGCCTGATAGACCAACGCGCGCAGGCATTCGATTTCGGTCTGCAGTTCGGCCAGGCGGAAGTGAATCACCTGGTTGTCGATCAGCGCATTGCCGAAGGTCTTGCGGTCCTTGCAGTACTCGATGGTGCTGTCGATGCAGTATTCCAGGCCCTTGATCATGTTGGCCGCGCCGAACAGGCGTTCCTCCTGGAACTGCAGCATCTGCATCATGAAGCCCGCGCCTTCGTGGCCGATGCGGTTGCGTTGCGGCACGCGCACGTTGTCGAAAAACACCTGGGCGGTTTCCGAACTGCGCATGCCGAGCTTGTCCAGATGCGAGCTCAGGCTGATGCCTGGCGTGTTCATCGGCACCATGATCAGCGACTTGTTGACGTGGGGTTTGTCGTCCGAGGTGTTGGCCAGCAGGCACATGAAATCGGCGCTCGGCGAGTTGGTGATCCACATCTTGCTGCCGTTGATCACGTAGTCGTCGCCGTCCTTGCGCGCGCTGGTTTTCAATCCCGCCACATCGGAACCGGCGGCGACTTCGGAAACGCCGATGCAGCCGACCTGCTCGCCGGTGATCGCCGGACGCAGGAACTCTTCGCGCAATTCATCGGAACCGAAGCGGGCGAGTGCCGGGGTGCACATGTCGGTCTGCACGCCGATGGACATTGGAATCCCGCCGCAATGAATGGTGCCGAACTCTTCGGCGGCGACGATCGAATAACTGTAGTCCAGGCCCATGCCGCCGAACTTCTCCGGCTTGGAAATCCCCAGTAAACCGAGGTCGCCGGCCTTGCGGAAAAGCTCATGGATCGGAAAGCGTCCGGCCTTTTCCCATTCATCAACGTGCGGGTTGATCTCGTGGTCGACGAATTGGCGGATGGTGCGGCGCAGTGCTTCGTGTTCCTGGGTGAAGATCATTTTTATTGTTCTCCTCTGATCGCCCTTAGAAGCGGGCTACACCAAAACTGTTGGCTTGCAGTGAGCGCACTTCGGCTTCATGACAAATATCCAGCAGGTACCCGAGCAAGGTCCGGGTATCCCGCGGGTCGATCAGCCCGTCGTCCCACAGACTGGCACTGCCATACAGCGCGGTCGACTGGTTGTCGAGCTTCTGCGCGGTGACCTGCTCCAGCTTATCGAGCATGGTCGGGTCGGGCACCTGCCCGTCCTTGAGCTGTTTGGCCTCGGTGACGATCCGCAGCACCTTGCCGGCCTGGGCGCCGCCCATCACCGCCGTGCGGCTGTTGGGCCAGGCGAAGATGAAGCGCGGGTCGAGGCCGCGGCCGCACATCGCGTAGTTGCCGGCGCCATAGGAGCCGCCGACAACGATGGTCAGTTTCGGCACCCGGGCATTGGCCACCGCCTGGATCATTTTGGCGCCGTGCTTGATCACGCCTTGCTGTTCCGCCTCGGTGCCGACCATGAACCCGGTGGTGTTGTGGAAAAACAGCAGCGGCGTCTGGCTCTGGTCGCAGAGCTGGATGAACTGCGCCGCCTTGCTCGCACCCTTGGGCGTGATCGGGCCGTTGTTGCCGATAAAGCCGCAGGCGCGACCCTGAATCTGCAGATGGCCGCAGACGGTTTGCTGATCGAACTCGCCCTTGAATTCGAGGAAGTTCGAACCGTCGGCCACTCGCGCGATGATTTCACGGACGTCGTAAGGTTTTTTCGGATCGTCGGGGATCAGCCCCAACAGTTCGTCGATGGGGTAGAGCGGTTCTTCCCACTGTCGCGCAGGGATTGCAGGCAACCGCGCATTCCACGGCAACAACCTGACAATCTCCCGCACCTGTCGCACGCCATCGGCATCGTTCTCGGCCAGGTATTCAGCAGTGCCAGCGATCTGCGCATGCATCTGGGCGCCACCCAGTTCTTCATCTGTGGCCACTTCGCCGGTGGCCGCCTTGAGCAGCGGCGGGCCGGCCAGAAACAGCTTGGCTTTACCGCGCACCACCACCACGTAGTCCGACAACCCCGGTTGATAAGCCCCGCCAGCGGTGGCCGAACCGTGGACCACGGTGATCTGCGGCAGCCCCATGGCCGACATCCGCGCCTGATTGGCAAAGCTGCGCGCGCCTTCGACGAAAATCTCCGCTGCGTAATTGAGGTTGGCGCCGCCGCTTTCGGCGAGCGTGATTACCGGCAGTTTGTTGTCCATGGCGATCTGTTGCAGGCGCAGGGATTTTTTCAGACCGCTGGGGGAAATGGTCCCGCCCTTGATCGCGCTGTTGTTTGCCACCACCAGCACCCGCACGCCGGACACGTACCCGATCCCGGCGATCAGGCCGCCGCCGGCCGAGCTGCCGTCCTTGTCGTCGTGCAACTTGTAACCGGCCAGGCTCGCCAGTTCGAGGAAGGGGGCGCCGGGGTCGAGCAGCAGGTTAAGGCGCTCGCGGGGCAGCAGTTGGCCGCGCTGGTCGAACCGGGCCTTGGCTTCGGCGGCCTTGTCCAACAGGTTCTGTTCGAGCTGGCGGACGTGCTCGATGCCCACCAGCATCGCCGCGCGATTGCGCGCGAACGGGTCGCTGAAGGGGTCCATTTGCGACTGGATCACCGGCATGGCTTATTCCTTGTCCTTGAACTCCTCGGGCCTGCAAACAGATCGGCGTTGCACATCGGATCGTAGGCCACGGCGCTTGTCCTCTAGTTGACCTGGTCGGCGATGCGCTGCGGCACCGGAATCTGGATTTCCAGCAGTTGTTGAGCAAAGGCCTTGCCTTGCGGATCGATGCGCAGGCTGGCCACACCGCCACCTCCCAGGGCGTTTTCCAACAGAAAATTCAGGCTGTGGCTGGCGGGCAGATACCAACGTTCGACTCGACCAAGAACCGGGTCGAGGACATGGCTCATCCAGTCGACGATCACCTCCGGGGTCAAGGCTTCGGCGATCCATGGCAAGTACTCGGGGTCGCGCGCCATGACCCCGATATTGCTGTGATTGCCCTTGTCGCCGGAGCGCGCCACCGCGAGCTTGATCAGGGCGACGCTGGCGTCGGCCAGGCCCGTGGGTTTGGGTGGGTCCAGGGGGATGGGCAAATCCGCGGTGTCGAGACGGTCGACGGCGGGCAGGGCACACGGATGGCGCTGGCCGGCGAGGTCGATCTGCAGGGTGCAGGCGCTTTTGTCGATGAGGAACGAGAACAGCCGGATCAGCGGATACACCGTCGGCCGCCCGCCGACGATCCCGGTCAGCCCCGGCGCCATGCCGGTAGCGGCCTGGGCGATTTCCCTGGAGAACAGGATCAGCGCCTGTTTGCTCGAATGGCGTACGGCGAGCTTGATCACCACTTCGCGGCTGTCCTGCCGCTGGCCATGGGGGCCATAGGTGGCCTCGCTACCCAGCAGTTCGATGTTCACTTCAGTGTAAGGCGCCCAGCCGCGCTGGCTGAACATCTGCGCGGTCTTGGCGATGATCGCCTGGCCGACCCGGCGTGCCTTGTCGACCGCATCGATCCCGGCGATCAGGCAACTGGCGGTGCAACGAAAGCCGTCCGGGTACGTGGCGCTGACCTTGTATTGATCGGTGGGCGGCAAGCCTTTGGCGCCGTGCACCTGAACCGCGTTCCTGCCTTGTTGCACCAGTTTTACCTGAGTGAAATCACAGACCACGTCGGGCAGCAGATAAGCCTGCGGGTCGCCGATTTCATACAACAGTTGTTCACCGACAGTCAGTGGCGTGACCAGGCCGCCGGAGCCTTCGGGTTTGCTGACGATGAACTGGCCGTCGGCGCTGACTTCCACGATGGGAAAGCCGATGTGTTCGTAGTCGGGAACGTCGCGCCAGTCAGTGAAGTTGCCACCGGTGCACTGCGCGCCGCATTCGATGATGTGGCCAGCCAACGCGGCCTGGGCGAGTTTGTCGTAGTCATGCCAGGACCAGCCGAATTCGTGCACCAGCGCGGCACTGACCACGGCGCTGTCGACCACGCGGCCGGTAATCACGATGTCCGCGCCCAGGCGCAGGGCCTCGACTATGCCCGGCGCGCCCAGGTAGGCGTTGGTCGAGACGCACATCGGCGGCAGCGGCGCGCCGCTGAACATTTCTTGCAGGCCAAGGCCGCTTAGTTGTTGGAATTGTGGTTGCAGGTCGTCACCCAGCAGCACGGCGATTTTCAGCGCCACCCCGGCCTGGTCGCAGGCAGCCTGCAGTGCAGCGGCACAAGCGTGTGGGTTGACCCCGCCGGCATTGCTGATCACGCGGATGTGCTGTTCGGCGAGCTGAGTGAGCAAGGGGCCGAGGACTTCGATGAAGTCGCTGGCGTAGCCGGCCCGGGGGTCTTTCATGCGTGCGCCGGCCATGATCGACAGGGTGATTTCGGCCAGGTAGTCGAACACCAGATAGTCCAGGCACCCGCCCGCCACCAGTTGCGCGGCGGCTGTCGAGGTGTCGCCCCAGAAGGCGCTGGCGCAACCGATGCGAATTGTCTTGGACCCCGTCAACGCCATAGCCACCTCCGCAGCAGAATATCGAGACTACCAAGCAAGCGCTTGGTTTGTAAACGACTAAACTATCTTCTTCCCGAGCGCTTGCTTGGTCGCCGCCTCCAGCTTAAATTGCCCGCGCAACCCCACGAAATTGTAGGAGCGAGCTTGCTCGCGAAGGACGTGAACGATAACGCTGGAAGCCTGATACCCCGCAGCGCTCTCAGGTTTTTCGCGAGCAAGCTCGCTCCTGCATGAGCGGCGTCTTGGATTGATCGACTGTAGGAGAGAATGGGTGGACGAGCAAAAAGCCCTGAGGGTGATGCGCGAATTGGTCGACAACGGCCAATTGACCGACCCGGACAGCGCCCGCGGCAAACTGCTGCAAGTGGCGGCCCACCTGTTTCG
This sequence comes from Pseudomonas sp. VI4.1, assembly GCF_002029345.1. Classification (NCBI taxonomy): domain Bacteria; kingdom Pseudomonadati; phylum Pseudomonadota; class Gammaproteobacteria; order Pseudomonadales; family Pseudomonadaceae; genus Pseudomonas; species Pseudomonas sp. VI4.1. Next base: position 44,486 of record NZ_MULM01000137.1, on the reverse strand, counting down.
CAACAAAGGCTACGAGCGCACCACCGTGCGCGATCTGGCCAGTGCCGTCGGGATTCAGTCCGGCAGCATTTTTCATCACTTCAAAAGCAAGGACGAAATCCTGCGGGCGGTGATGGAGGAGACCATTCGCTATAACACGGCGTTGATGCGCGCAGCCCTGGCCGAGGCCGGCAGTGTGCGCGAACGGGTGTTGGCGCTGATTCGTTGCGAGTTGCAATCGATCATGGGCGGCAGCGGCGAGGCCATGGCGGTGCTGGTGTACGAATGGCGTTCGCTGTCCGAAGCAGGGCAGGCGCGGGTACTGGCCCTGCGCGACATCTACGAAGAGCTGTGGCTGCAGGTGCTGGGCGAGGCCAAGGATGCCGGGTTCATTCGCGGCGATGTGTTCATTACCCGACGGTTCCTGACCGGTGCACTGTCCTGGACCACCACCTGGTTTCGCGCCGGCGGCAGCCTGAGCCTCGATCAATTGGCCGATGAAGCGTTGATTCTGGTGCTGGCAGAGAATTAACAGGGGGTGTGCGAAACCCGTCTAGACTGGTGAAGTGGCTGAAACCACCTGGCTTGGATGCATTTAAGCGTTTTTTTTCGGGAGTGGGTTGTTTGATGTCTTCGCCAATTCGGACGGCCTCGGTGTTTTTACTGGTGGCGTTTTCGTCGATAGGGGCAATACCGGCCCAGGCTGCACAACTGGTGCGGATCAGTGCCGCGCATTTCCCGCCCTACACGGTTCGCCCGGAAACCGGTGCCGACACCGGCCTGTTGCCGCAATTGATCGAGGCGCTGAATGCCTTGCAGAGCGACTATCAATTTGTCCTGGTGCCGACTTCGATTCCCCGGCGCTTCGGTGACTTCAAGCAAGGCCGGGTGGACATGGCGATTTTCGAGAACCCGAACTGGGGCTGGAAGGACATCCCCCACACCACCGTCGACATGGGGCTGGAAGACGCCGAGATTTTTGTCGCGCAACGCGAGCCCGATCGTCAGCAAAGCTATTTTGCCAGCCTCACCGGCAAACGCCTGGCGCTGTTCAGCGGCTATCACTACGAGTTTTCCAATTTCAATGCCGACCCGAAGTTTCTCGCGCAGAACTACAACGCCACGCTGACCTATTCCCATGACAGCAACCTGTTGATGGTGCTGCGCGGGCGAGCGGACATTGCCCTGGTGACGCGCTCTTACCTGAGCGACTACTTGCTGCGCAACGAGCAGGTCGGCAATCAGCTGCTGGTGTCCGAGCGGGTCGATCAGATCTATCACCACTACGCCATCCTCCGCCCGACAGCGCCCATCAGTGGCGCTGCATTTGGCAAGTTGCTGCAAGACTTGCGCGAGAACGGCCAGATGCTGAAGATTTTTGATCCGTACAAGATTGCCGTGGTGCCGGTGCCCGGTCACTGAGATCGCGCCACAGGTCGCGTATTGACCGACTTCTGTTAAATTTCTCGGCTTGGCTCACGTCACTTCGTTGAACTGTCGACGATTAATGTGAGCCCGCCCCATGTCCAATCCGAATCACCTGACTGCCCTGGCGTTGCCCACAGGCAGCCGTCTTGTAGCTGATGAAACCGAAAGCCGGCTGAGCCTCGACCTGGATGGGCAGCCGCTGATCAAGTTGCGTCTGACCCGCGAACCTGAACTGCTGGTGCAGCTGGAGCAAGGTTTCGACCGTCCCGAAGGCGATGCACTGCGCACGGCCTGTTATTGGCTGTTTGCCCGCGACCCTGGCTGCCAGCGCCTGACCTGGCAGCTGGATGAGGTCCCGGTTGACGCCTTGCGCAACGGCTTGCTGGTCGCCACCGAAACCTCCGGCCAGTATCGCTGCGAGCGCACCCTGTTCTGGCAGTTGCCGCAGCCCTGGCTCGGTCAATCCCTGGCCAGCAGCTATCCGCAGCACATGGTCATCAGTGGCGGCAAACGTCATCCGTTGCGTGCGATGAAACCGCAGGGTGAAGTGTATCGACGTTTCGATGCCCGGTTGGGCGCGTGGATTTCCCTGCGCACGCTGGACATCGACCATGACCTTGCACGGTTCAATCGTTGGCAGAACAGTGCGCGGGTCGCGAGTTTCTGGCAGGAGCAGGGCAGTCTCGAACAGCATCGCGAGTACCTGGACAAGCTCGAGGCCGACCCCCACACCCTGACGCTGATCGGCTGTTTCGATGATCAGCCGTTTGCCTATTTCGAAGCCTATTGGGCCAAGGAAGATCGCATTGCGCCTTTCTATGAGGCGGACGATTACGACCGGGGTATTCACATGCTGGTCGGTGAAGAGCATCACCGCGGCCCGCACAAGGTAGCGAGCTGGTTATCGGCGCTGGTGCATTACCTGTTTCTCGATGATCCACGGACCCGGCGGGTGGTGGCCGAGCCTCGGGCCGACAACGGCAAGATGATCGGGTATATGCAGGGCCAGCGTTTCCATTGCGAGAAAGAGTTTGATTTTCCGCACAAGCGTGCGGCGTTGATGGTGTTGGGGCGGGAGCGGTTTTTTGAGCGGTGTGTGTTGGCTTGATGCGTAAGGCTCGAGATCTCTTCAGGTCTTCAGGCCGCCTTCGCGAGCAAGCTCGCTCCCACAGGTTTTGGGTGTTCTCTGATGTTATGCGCGACACAAACCTGTGTGCGAGCTTGCTCGCGATGGGGGCGAAGCAGGATTCGGATCCTAGCGGCGGGCAAAGGTATCCGCCCGACTCCCCGACACCTTCCGGCAGTGCACCAAAGCATCGCGAATCATGAAGTTCACCAGGGTCGGCGAGACCCCGAGTTCCTTGGCGATGTCCTTCTGCGGCACGCCATGCAGGCGGTACATCTCGAACGCGTAGCGGGTGCGGGTGGGCAACTCCGTCAGCGCGTCGGCAATGTGTTCCAGGGTCGAGAAATTGATGTGCGAGGTTTCCGGCGAGGCGCCTTGAATCACCACGTTCAGGCCTTCTTCTTCAGGGCCTGAATACTTCTGTTCCAGTGCCTGTTTACGGTAGTGATCGATCGCCAGGTTGCGCACGATCTGGAACAGGTAGCTGAGTTGAGCCTTGAACGAGGACGTGATTTGCGGCGCCGACTGCAGGCGGAAGAACGCATCCTGTACCACGTCTTCAGCCCGCGAGCGGCAGCCGGTAATACGGGCTGCAATCTTGACCAGAATCAGTCGATTGTCGACGAATGCCTGAAGTAGCGGTGAATCGCACCTGCTTGTGGACACTTGTTCCGTCATGGAAATCACCCTGCTGCAAATAGGTTAGTGGGACGGCTGGAAGACCGGTGCCGTCCTACACATCGAGCGACAAATTATGTTGAATGATAATGATTGTCAATTGAGAAAGAGAATTAATGCTCCCCAAAAGTGCAGAGTGAGAACTGCGACACGCTGACGCACTGCAGCGGGGTTGACGATCCGGCCCGCCGACTAATTATTTGCAGACGTCATCCGTTCCCATTGGTGAATAACACAGCGCAATCCTCATACCCCTGTAGGAGCGAGCTCGCTCGCGAAGGTCGTTAACGATGACGATGGGCACCTGACCCCCCGCGGCGTTCTCCGGTTTTTCGCGAGCAAGCTCGCTCCTGCAGCCGAATTCAGGCAGGAAACCCCATGACCGACGCGTTCGAACTCCCCAGCACACTGGTCCAAGCCCTTCAGCGCCGCGCGGCCCTGACGCCGGACCGGGTGGCCTTGCGTTTTCTCGCCGAAACCGAGGATCAGGCTGTGGTGCTCAGTTATCGCGAACTGGACCAGCGGGCACGCGTCATTGCCGGCGCGTTGCAGGCCGACGCCGATGTTGGCGATCGCGCAGTGCTGCTGTTCCCCAGTGGCCCGGATTACGTCGCGGCGTTCTTCGGTTGTCTGTATGCAGGTGTCATCGCGGTGCCGGCCTATCCACCGGAATCGACCCGTCGTCATCACCAGGAGCGCCTGCTGTCGATCATCAGCGATGCCGAACCGCGTCTGTTGCTGACCAGCGCCGGCCTGCGGGATTCGTTGTTGCACATCGAAGGCGCGCCGCCGTTGTTGTGCGTCGATACCCTCGACAGCGCCCTGGCCGAGCGTTGGGTCGAGCCGGACCTGCAAGACGCTCACATCGCCTTCCTGCAATACACCTCCGGCTCCACCGCCTTGCCTAAAGGTGTGCAGGTCAGCCACGCCAACCTGGTGGCGAACGAATTGCTGATTCGCCACGGCTTCGGCATCGACCTGAACCCTGACGATGTGATCGTCAGCTGGTTACCGCTGTACCACGACATGGGTCTGATCGGCGGTCTGCTGCAGCCGATTTTCAGCGGCGTGCCGTGCATCCTGATGTCGCCGGCCTACTTCCTCGGCCGGCCGTTGCGCTGGCTGGAAGCGATCAGCGAATACGGCGGCACCATCAGCGGCGGGCCGGATTTTGCCTATCGGTTGTGCAGCGAGCGGGTCAGCGAATCGGCCCTGGCGCGCCTCGACCTGAGCGGTTGGCGCGTGGCGTATTCCGGCTCCGAACCGATTCGCCTCGACACGCTGGAGCGCTTTGCCGAGAAGTTCGACGTTTGCGGGTTCACTCCAGACAGTTTCATGGCGTCCTATGGCCTGGCCGAAGCCACGCTGTTCGTTGCCGGCAGCCCTCGCAGTCAGGGTATCGGCAACCTGCGGGTAGACGATCGGGCCTTGGCGCAAAACCGAGTCGAGCCGGGCGAGGGCGGCGCAATCATGAGCTGCGGCCTCGGCCAACCGGATCACGCCATACTGATCGTCGATCCCTCGGCGCTCAACGAACTGGCTGACAATACCGTCGGCGAAGTCTGGGCCTGCGGTCCGAGCATCGCCCACGGCTACTGGCGCAACCCCGAGGCCAGCGCCAAGACTTTCGTGCCACACAACGGCCGTACCTGGCTGCGTACCGGCGACCTGGGCTTTATGCGTGACGGGGAACTGTTCATCACCGGGCGCCTGAAAGACCTGCTGATCGTGCGCGGGCACAACCTCTATCCGCAGGACATCGAACAGACTATCGAGCGCGAAGTGGAAGTGGTGCGCAAAGGTCGCGTCGCCGCGTTCGCCGTGAACATCGAAGGGCAGGAAGGCATCGGCATCGCGGCGGAAATCAGCCGCAGCGTGCAAAAAATCCTTGCGCCCGAGGCGTTGATCAAAGCCATTCGCCAAGCGGTGGCCGAGGCGTACCAGGAGGCGCCGGGTGTGGTGGTGCTGCTCAATCCGGGCGCGCTGCCCAAGACCTCCAGCGGCAAATTGCAACGCTCGGCGTGCCGCGATCGTCTGGCGGACGGCAGCCTCGACAGCTATGCGCTATTTCCGGCGGAGGCCAGCGAGCGTGACGCGCAAACCGAATCGGGCTCTGAGCTGCAAACCCTGATCGGCCAGATCTGGTGCGAGCAACTGCAGATCAAACAGGTCAACGCCGACGATCACTTTTTCCTGTTGGGCGGCAACTCCATCGCCGCCACGCAAGTGGTCGCGCGTCTGCGCGAAGAACTGGGCCTGGAACTGAACCTGCGCCTGTTGTTCGAAGCGCCAACCCTCGGGGCGTTTACCGCTGCAGTGGTGAAACAGCAACAGGACGCTGGCCCGGCCCAAGGCTCGATCACCCCTCTGTCGCGCAGCGAAGCCATGGTGCAATCCCTGGCGCAAAACCGTCTGTGGATCACCTGGCAACTGGACCCGCAGAGCAGCGCCTACAACATTCCCGGCGCCTTGCGCCTGCGCGGCGAGCTGGATCAAGAAGCGTTGCGCGCCAGTTTCCAGCACCTGATCGAGCGTCACGAATCCTTGCGCACACGCTTCTTCGAACGTGACGGCGTGGCACTGCAACAGGTCGATTCCGCCGCCGAATTCAATCTGCAATTGATCGACATCAGCGCCCTGCCAGCCGCCGAGCGTGAAGCCCGCGCGCTGCAAATCCGTGAGCACCAGGCCCGCACCCGGTTCGACCTGGAGAAGGGCCCGCTGCTGTGCGTGACGCTGGTGCGCCTCGATGATGAGGATCACCAGTTGCTGGTGACGCTGCACCACATCATCGCCGATGGCTGGTCGCTGAACGTGCTGATCGACGAGTTCTCGCGCCTGTACGCTGGCGCTTCCCAGGGACAACCAGCGACGCTTGCGGCATTGCCCACGCACTATGCCGACTACGGCAGCTGGCAGCGCCAATGGCTGGCGCAAGGGGAGGGCGAGCGGCAACTGGCCTACTGGAAAACACAGTTGGGTGGTGAGCAACCGACTCTGAGCCTGGCCACCGACCACCCGCGCTCGGCGCAGCACAGCCACAGTGCCGCCCGTCATTCCATCAAGCTTGGCGCAACGTTGAGCGATGCCATTCGCCAGACCGCCCAGGCTCACCAATCCACTTCATTCATGCTGTTGCTCGCGGCGTTCCAGAGCCTGCTGCACCGCTACAGTGGCCAGCGCGACATCCGCATCGGCGTGCCCAACGCCAACCGTCCGCGCCTGGAAACCCAAGGCTTGATCGGCTTCTTCATCAACACCCAGGTGCTGCGCGCCGAGGTCGATCCGCGACAGCCATTCGTTGCACTGCTGGCGCAGACCCGTCAGGCCGCGCTGGGCGCACAAGCGCATCAGGACCTGCCGTTCGAACAACTGCTCGAAGCCTTCCCGCAAGCTCGCGAACAAGGCTTGTTCCAGGTCATGTTCAACCACCAGCAACGCGACCTCGGCGCATTGAAACGCCTGCCCGGGCTGCTCGCCGAAGAGCTGCCATGGCACAGCCGCGAAGCCAAGTTCGATCTGCAACTGCACAGTGAAGAAGACCGCAACGGTCGCCTGAGCCTGTCCTTCGACTACGCCAGCGAACTGTTTGATGCCGCCACCATCGAGCGTCTGGCCGAGCATTTCAGCAACCTGCTGCGGGCCGTCTGCGCGCAACCGGACACCGCCATCGCCGACCTGCAACTGCTGGCGCCCAGTGAGCTCCACCAGCAAACGGCCTGGAGCGCGGCACCCTGTACGCCGGCCAGCCAATGGTTGCCGCAGCTGCTCCACGAACAGGCGCGCCTGACTCCCGAGCGCATCGCGTTGATGTGGGATGGCGGCCAACTGGACTTCGCCGAACTGCACGGCCAGGCCAATCGCCTGGCCCATTACCTGCGCGACAAAGGTGTCGGGCCGGATGTGTGCGTAGCGATTGCCGTCGAGCGTTCGCCGCAACTGCTGATCGGCCTGCTGGCGATTATCAAGGCCGGTGGCGCCTATGTGCCGCTGGACCCGGATTACCCGGCCGAACGCCTGGCCTACATGCTCAACGACAGCGGCGCCGAATTGCTGCTGACCCAGACCGGATTGCTCGAGCGTTTGCCGGCTGCCGACGGTGTCAGCGCAATTGCCATGGACGCTTTGCATCTGGATGGCTGGCCGAGCCACCCGCCGGGCCTGCATGTGCACGGCGACAACCTGGCGTACGTGATTTACACCTCAGGTTCTACCGGTCAACCCAAGGGCGTCGGCAACACTCACGCGGCCCTCGCCGAACGCCTGCAATGGATGCAGGACACCTATCGCCTGAACGACACCGACGTGCTGATGCAAAAAGCGCCGATCAGCTTCGACGTGTCGGTGTGGGAATGCTTCTGGCCGTTGATCACCGGTAGTCGCTTGCTGCTGGCCGGTCCCGGCGAACACCGTGATCCGCAGCGCATTGCGCAACTCGTTCAAACCTATGGCGTGACCACGCTGCACTTCGTGCCACCGTTGCTGGCGTTGTTCATCGACGAGCCGCTAAGTGCCGGATGCACCAGCCTGCGTCGGGTGTTTTCCGGTGGTGAAGCCTTGCCCGCAGAGCTGCGCAACCGGGTGCTGGCACACCTGCCGGCGGTGCAATTGCACAACCGCTATGGCCCGACGGAAACAGCGATCAACGTCACTCATTGGCCGTGCACAGCCGCCGATGGCGAACGCTCGCCGATCGGGCGCCCGCTGGGCAACGTGGTGTGCCGCGTGCTGGACGCTGATCTCAATCCGGTGCCGGCCGGTGTGCCGGGCGAACTGTGCATCAGCGGCATCGGTTTGGCCCGAGGCTATCTGGGCCGTCCGGGCCTGACCGCCGAACGCTTCGTGGTCGATCCGCTGGGCGAACCGGGTGCGCGTCTGTATCGCACCGGTGACCGTGCGCGCTGGACCTCCGATGGGGTGATCGACTACCTCGGTCGTCTCGACCAGCAGGTCAAACTGCGTGGCTTCCGGGTTGAACCGGAAGAAATCCAGGCGCGTTTGCTGGCACAGGACGGTGTCGCTCAGGCAGTCGTGGTGGTCCGCGAAACGGTGGCAGGCGCACAGTTGATCGGTTACTACACCACCACGGATTGCTCAGAAGACATTGATGCTCAAACCGCACGCCTGAAAACCGCGCTGGCCGCCGAGTTACCTGAGTACATGGTCCCGGCGCAGCTGATGCGCCTGGACGAAATGCCCCTGAGTCCAAGCGGCAAACTCGACCGTCGCGCCTTGCCGGAACCCCAGTGGCAAGCCAGCGAACACGTCGCCCCGGTCACCGCGCTGGAACAGCAAATCGCCGGCATCTGGCGCGAAGTCCTGGGCCTTGCGCAGATCGGTCTGCGCGACGATTTCTTCGCCCTCGGCGGCCACTCGCTGCTGGCCACGCAAATCATTTCCCGTACCCGTCAGGCCTGCGACGTCGAGTTGCCGCTGCGGGCGTTGTTCGAGCACAGTGAACTGGGGGCGTTTGCCGAACAGGTGCAGCTGATTCAAGCCAGCGGCAACACGAACAAGCAACCACCGATCGAGACAGTCGACCGCAGCCAACCGGTACCGTTGTCTTACTCCCAGCAGCGCATGTGGTTCCTCTGGCAGCTGGAACCGGACAGCCCGGCTTATAACGTCGGGGGCATGGCGCGGTTGCGCGGGGTACTCGACGTCGGACGTTTCGAGGCGGCATTGCAAGCGCTGATCATGCGCCACGAAACCCTGCGCACGACCTTCCCGAGCGTCGATGGCGTGGCCCGGCAACAGGTGCATGCCGACACCGGCCTGCGCATGGACTGCAAAGATTTCTCCGCGCTGGATGCCGACAGCCGTGAGCAACGGGTCCAGCAACTGGCCGACAGCGAAGCCCACACGCCATTCGATCTGGAAACCGGGCCGCTGCTGCGCGCCTGCCTGGTCAAGACCGCCGAGCAGGAACATTACCTGGTCCTGACCCTGCACCACATCGTCACCGAAGGCTGGGCGATGGACATCTTCGCCCGGGAGTTGAGCGCGCTGTACGAAGCCTTTGTCGAGGACCGCGAATCGCCGCTGGCACCGCTGCCGGTGCAGTACCTCGATTACAGCGTCTGGCAGCGCCAGTGGCTGGAGTCCGGTGAACGCCAGCGCCAGCTCGACTACTGGACCGCACAATTGGGTCGCGAACATCCGCTGCTGGAATTGCCCGCTGACCGTCCGCGGCCGCCGGTGCAAAGTCATCAGGGCGAACTGTATCGTTTCGACCTCAGCGATGAGCTTGCCGCCCGGGTTCGCGCCTTCAACGCACACCACGGCCTGACCCTGTTCATGACCATGACCGCCGCGCTGGCCGTGCTGCTTTACCGCTACAGCGGCCAGAACGACCTGCGTATCGGCGCCCCTGTCGCCAACCGGATCCGTCCGGAAAGCGAAGGGCTGATCGGTGCGTTCCTCAACACCCAGGTGCTGCGTTGCCAGCTCGACGGCCAGATGTCCGTCGGCGAGTTGTTCGAGCAGGTTCGCCACAGGGTGATCGAGGGCCAGTCCCATCAGGACCTGCCGTTTGACCATCTGGTGGAGGCCTTGCAACCACCGCGCAGCGCCGCGTACAACCCGCTGTTCCAGGTGATGTGCAACGTGCAACGCTGGGAGTTCCAGCAGAGCCGTACCCTGGCCGGCATGACCGTCGAGTACCTGGCCAACGATGCCCGGGCGACCAAGTTCGACCTCAACCTGGAAGTCACCGACCTCGATCACCGCCTGGGTTGCTGCCTGACCTACAGCACCGACCTGTTCGACGAACCGCGCATTGCGCGCATGGCCGGGCATTGGCGCAATCTGCTGGAAGCGCTGCTGGCCGATCCGCAACAGCGCCTCAGTGAGTTGCCGTTGCTGGACGCGAGCGAACAGCAACACCTGCTCGACAGCCTCGGCGTCGAACCGGGCGAGCATCGCCTGGATCAGTGCATCCATCATCTGTTCAGCGAGCAGGCGCTGGTGCGCAAGGATGCGCCGGCACTGACCTTTGCCGGTAAAACCCTGAGCTACGCCGAACTCGACAGCCGCGCCAATCGCCTGGCCTGGATGCTCCGTGAACGCGGGGTGGGCCCGCAGGTCCGGGTGGGCCTGGCACTTGAGCGTTCGCTGGAAATGGTCATCGGCTTGCTGGCGATCCTCAAGGCGGGCGGCGCCTACGTGCCGCTGGACCCGGAATACCCGCTGGATCGCCTGCACTACATGATCGAAGACAGCGGCATCGGTTTGTTGCTCAGCGATGCGGCGATGTTCGATGCGCTCGGTGAGTTGCCGTCCACTGTCGCCCGCTGGTGCCTGGAAGAGGACGCCGCCGAGCTGGCCGATTACCCGGCTACCGAGCTGCCGTTTATCAGCCTGCCGCAACATCAGGCCTACTTGATCTATACCTCCGGCTCCACCGGCAAACCCAAAGGGGTGGTGGTGTCCCACGGCGAAATCGCCATGCACTGTCGCGCCGTGATCGAACGTTTCGGCATGCGCCCCGACGATTGCGAGCTGCATTTCTATTCGATCAACTTTGACGCGGCCACCGAGCGTTTGCTGGTGCCGCTGTTGAGCGGTGCTCAGGTCGTCCTGCGTGCTCAAGGCCAGTGGGATGCGGAAGAAATCTGCGGTCTGATTCGCCGCCACCGCATCAACATCCTCGGCTTCACGCCGAGCTACGGCAGCCAGTTGGCGCAATGGCTGGCGACTCGAAACGAGACGCTCCCGGTGCGCATGTGCATCACCGGCGGCGAAGCCCTGACCGGCGAACACCTGCAGCGAATCCGCGCGGCGTTCAAGCCGAGCCTGTTCTTCAACGCCTACGGCCCGACCGAAACCGTGGTCATGCCGCTGGCCAGCCTGGCGCCGGAACAGTTGGCAGAGGGCCTGGGCAGCGTACCGATCGGCAGTGTGATCGGCGCTCGCGTGGCCTACATCCTCGACGCCGATCTGGCGTTGGTGCCGCAAGGCGCGACGGGCGAGTTGTATGTCGGCGGCGCCGGTCTGGCGCAGGGTTATCACCAGCGTCCGGGCATGACCGCCGAGCGTTTTGTCGCCGATCCGTTCGCCGCCCATGGTGGGCGTCTGTACCGCACCGGCGACCTGGTGCGTCAGCGCGCCGATGGCCTGGTGGAGTACCTGGGGCGGATTGACCATCAAGTGAAAATTCGCGGCTTCCGCATCGAGCTGGGCGAAATCGAAACCCGTCTGTTGGAACACGAATCGGTCCGTGAAGCGGTGGTGTTGGCGCTCGACGCGCCGAGCGGCAAGCAACTGGTCGGCTACGTTGTCACCGAGTTCGCCGAGCAGCACGAAAGGCAACAAGCCGAACTGCGCGAATCCCTCAAGGCGCACCTCAAAGCGCAACTGCCGGATTACATGGTGCCCGCGCACCTGACCTTGCTGGCTCAATGGCCGCTGACCGCCAACGGCAAACTCGACCGCCGCGCACTGCCGGCACCGGATCCGGAACAGAACCGCCAACAGTACGTGGCACCGGGCAACGCGCTTGAACTGACCCTGGCCGACATCTGGTGCGAAGTGCTGAACGTCGGGCAGGTGGGGCTCAACGACAACTTCTTCGAACTGGGCGGCGACTCGATTCTGTCGATCCAGGTGGTCAGCCGCGCGCGGCAACAGGGCATTCACTTCAGCCCGCGGGACTTGTTCCAGCACCAGACCGTGCAGACCCTGGCGGCCGTGGCGACCCATGCCGAACAGCTCAGCGCCGAACAAGGCCTGATCACCGGTGAGTCGCAGCTGACGCCGATCCAGCACTGGTTCTTCGACACTGAAATCCCCCAGCGTCAGCACTGGAACCAGGCGTTGCTGCTGGAACCCGCTGTGGCGCTGGAACCCCATCGCCTCGAAGCGGCGCTGCTGGCAGTGATCGAGCAGCACGACGCCTTGCGTTTGCGGTTCTCTGAAAAGGCAGGCCAATGGCAGGCCGGGCACCAGGCGATTTCCGACGCGCCGGTGCTGTGGCAAGTGCGCGTTGCGTCCATGGACAAATGCGCGGTACTCTTCGCCGATGCCCAGCGCAGCCTCGACCTTGCGCAAGGGCCGCTGATGCGCGCGCTGCTGGTCGATGGTCCCGAGGCGCAACAGCGGCTGTTCATCGCCATTCACCACTTGGTGGTGGACGGGGTTTCGTGGCGGGTGTTGCTGGACGATCTGCAAACGGTGTATCGCCAACTGGATGCTCGACAGTCCGTCAAACTGCCGGCAAAAACCAGTGCATTCAAGGATTGGGCAGCACGTTTGCAAGCGTATGCCGGCAGTGAATCCCTGCGCGAGGAATTGAGCTGGTGGCAGTCGCAACTGGCCGGTAACCGTGCTGAATTGCCGTGCGACCGACCGGCGGGTGGCCGGCAGAATCGTCATGCGCAAACCGTCAGCGTGCGCCTCGATGTCGAGCGCACTCGGCAACTGCTGCAACAGGCACCGAGCGCCTATCGCACCCAGGTCAACGACTTGCTGCTGACTGCATTGGCCCGCGTGCTGTGCCGCTGGAGTGGTCACGAATCGGCGCTGATTCAACTCGAAGGCCACGGCCGCGAGACCCTGTTCGACGAGATCGACCTGACCCGCACCGTTGGCTGGTTCACCAGCGCTTTTCCATTGCGCCTGCTGCCAATGGAAGAGCAGGGCGCCTCGATCAAGGCGATCAAGGAACAACTGCGCGCGGTGCCACACAAAGGCCTGGGTTACGGCGTATTGCGCTACCTGGCCGATGAGCCCTGCCGCCAGGCCATGGCTGCACTGCCGGTGGCGCCTGTCACCTTCAACTACCTTGGCCAGTTCGATCAGAGTTTCGGCGACGCTGCACTGTTCCGTCCGCTGGATGAACCGCTCGGTGCCGCGCACGACCCGAAAGCGCCGCTGCCCAACGAGCTGAGCATCGACAGTCAGGTGTACGGCGGTGAGCTGCTGCTGCGCTGGACCTTCAGCGGCGAACGTCATGATCCGCAGACCATCGGTGCGCTGGCGGATGCCTACCTCGGTGAATTGCAGAGCCTGATCGAGCATTGCCTGCAGGACGACGCGGGCGGCCTGACGCCGTCGGATTTCCCGCTGGCCAGGCTGACCCAGCCGCAACTCGATGCGCTGCCGGTGCCGGCTGCGGTCATTGAAGACGTCTACCCGCTGACGCCGATGCAGGAAGGCATGTTGCTGCACACCCTGCTGGAGCCGGGCACCGGCCTCTACTACATGCAGGATCGCTACCGCATCAACAGCGAGCTCGACCCGCAGCGTTTTGCCCAGGCCTGGCAAGCGGTGATCGCCCGTCATGAAGCCTTGCGTGCGTCGTTCTGCTGGAACGTCGGCGAAGACATGCTGCAAGTGATCCACAAGCCGGGCAGCACGCCGATCGAGTACCTGGACTGGAGCGCTATCGCCGAGGCCGAGCAAGAGCCGAGGTTGCAGGCGCTGCTCAAAAGCGAGCGCGAGGCCGGTTTCGATCTGCTCAACCAGGCACCGTTCCACCTGCGTCTGATCCGGGTGGGCGCGGCGCGCTACTGGTTCATGATGAGCAACCACCACATCCTGATCGATGCCTGGTGCCGTTCGCTGCTGATGAACGACTTCTTCGACATCTACAGCGCCCTTGGCGAAGGCCGGCAAGCGCAGCTGGCGGTGCCGCCGCGTTATCGCGATTACATCGGCTGGCTGCAACGCCAGAGCCTGGCCGAGGCTCGGCAGTGGTGGAAGCACAACCTGCAAGGTTTCGAACGCACCACGCCGATCCCGAGTGACCGGCCGTTCCTGCGCGAACATGCCGGTGACAGCGGCGGCATGCTCGTCGGCGACCGCTACACCCGGCTCGATGCCCGTGACGGTGCGCGACTGCGCGAACTGGCCCAGGCGCATCAACTGACCATCAACACCTTTGCCCAGGCGGCGTGGGCCCTGGTATTGCGGCGCTTGAGCGGTGATCGCGACGTGCTGTTCGGCGTCACGGTGGCCGGGCGTCCGGTGGACATGCCCGAGATGCAGCGCACGGTCGGGCTGTTTATCAACAGCATCGCGCTGCGGGTGCCGATGCCGCAAGACGACCAGCGTTGCAGCGTGCGCCAGTGGCTGAGCGGCTTGCTCGACAGCAACATGCAGTTGCGCGAGTACGAGTACTTGCCGCTGGTGAACATTCAGGAACACAGCGAGCTGCCCAAGGGCCAGCCGTTGTTCGACAGCCTGTTCGTGTTCGAAAACGCCCCGGTGGAAGTCTCGGTGCTGGACCGTGCGCAAAGCCTCAATGCCACGTCGGATTCGGGCCGTACCCACACCAATTTCCCGCTGACCGCGGTGTGCTATCCGGGCGACGACCTGGGCTTGCACCTGTCTTACGACCAGCGTTACTTCGACGAGTCGACCATCGAGCGCATGCTCGGCGAGTTCAAGCGTTTGCTGTTGGCGCTGGTCGAAGGCTTCCATGGCGACATGGCTGATCTGCCGCTGTTGGGTGCCGAGGAACAGGACTTCCTGCTCCATGGCTGCAACCAGAGCGAGCACGATTACCCGCTGGAGCAGAGTTACGTCGAGTTGTTCGAAGTGCAGGTGGCCCGGCATCCACAACGGATTGCCGCCAGTTGCCTGGATCGGCAGCACAGTTACCTTGAGCTGAACCACCGCAGCAATCGTCTCGGCCATGCGCTGCTTGCCGCCGGTGTCGGGCCGGATCAGCCGGTGGCGTTGCTGGCCGAACGCAACCTCGAGTTGCTGGGCATGATCATCGGCAGCTTCAAGGCAGGCGCCGGTTACCTGCCGCTGGATCCGGGACTGCCAAGCCAGCGTTTGAGCCGGACCATCGACTTGAGCCGTACCCCGTTGCTGGTCTGCACTGAGGCCTGCCGCGAGCAGGCGCTGGCATTGCTGGATGAGTTCGGTTGTGCCGATCGACCTCGATTGCTGGTCTGGGAAGACGTTCAGGCGAGCGCTGCGTCGATTGCCAATCCGGGCGTCTGCAGCGGGCCGGACAACCTTGCCTACGTGATCTACACCTCCGGCTCCACCGGACTGCCGAAGGGGGTGATGGTCGAGCAGCGCGGCATGCTGAATAACCAGTTGAGCAAGGTGCCGTATCTGAACCTGAGCGATGCCGATGTGATCGCACAAACCGCTTCGCAAAGCTTCGACATTTCGGTCTGGCAGTTCCTTGCCGCACCGTTGTTCGGGGCGCGGGTGGACATCGTGCCAAACACCATCGCCCATGACCCGCAAGGTTTGCTGGCCCATGTCCAGAGCCAGGGCATCACCGTGCTGGAAAGCGTGCCGTCGCTGATCCAGGGCATGCTCGCCCAGGAACGCATGAGCCTCGACGGTCTGCGCTGGATGCTGCCGACGGGTGAAGCGATGCCACCGGAACTGGCGCACCAATGGCTGCTGCGCTACCCGGACATCGGACTGGTGAATGCCTATGGCCCGGCGGAGTGCTCGGATGACGTGGCCTTCTTCCGTGTGGACCTGGCGTCGACGCGCGGCAGTTACTTGCCGATCGGTACGCCAACCGACAACAACCGTTTGTACCTGCTCGATGGCGCGCTGGAATTGGTGCCCTTGGGTGCGGTGGGCGAGTTGTGCGTCGCGGGTACCGGGGTGGGTCGCGGTTATGTCGGCGACCCGTTGCGCACCGCGCAGGTGTTTGTGCCAAACCCGTTTGGTGCGCCGGGCGATCGCCTGTATCGCACCGGTGACCTGGCCCGGCGTCGCAGTGATGGCGTGCTGGAGTACGTCGGGCGCATCGACCATCAAGTGAAGATTCGCGGTTACCGCATCGAACTGGGTGAAATCGAAGCCCGTTTGCATGAGCAACCGCAAGTCCGTGAAGCGGCGGTCGGCGTGCAGGAAGGGGTGAACGGCAAGCATCTGGTGGGCTACCTGGTAGCGGCTGACTCGGCGCTGGATCCGAGCGAAAACCTGGAGCGCATCAAGCAACGCCTGCGCGCCGAGCTGCCGGAATACATGGTGCCGCTGCACTGGTTGTGGCTCGAGCGGATGCCGCTCAACGCCAACGGCAAACTAGACCGCAAGGCCCTGCCGGCGCTGGAGATCGGTCAGTTGCAGAGCCAGGACTACCAGGCACCGCGTAACGAGTTGGAGCAGACGTTGGCGGGTATCTGGGCCGAAGTCCTGAAAGTCGAGAAGGTCGGCATTCGCGACAACTTCTTCGAACTGGGTGGGCATTCGCTGCTGGCGACGCAGATTGCTTCGCGGGTGCAGAAAACTTTGCAACGCGATGTGCCGCTGCGGGCGATGTTCGAGTGCAGCACGGTGGAGGAATTGGCCGAGCACATCGATGGGTTGGCAGCGAGTGACATCACCGAGGAGAAGGTGGATCGCCTCAATGATCTGATGGCGGAACTGGAAGGGTTGTAGTTCTCCCGCGTCTGTAATGCCCCCTTCGCGGGCAAGCCCGCTCCCACAGGGATCGATAGTGTGCGCAATATATGTGTACGCCATCGCCCCTTGTGGGAGCGGGCTTGCTCGCGAAGGGGCCGGCACATTTTGCGAATATTCGCGCGTTGACTGCTGTTTCCGGCCAGCTCACGCTGCCTCGGCTCTTTCAGTGAACCGCACTTCACCAAGGAATCAGTCAATGCCCTTCGTCACAATAGATGGACAACCGCTTCACTACATCGATCAAGGCACTGGCCCGGCAGTGCTGCTGGCCGGCAGCTATCTGTGGGACCAGGCCATGTGGGCGCCGCAGATTGCCGCCCTGTCGCCACACTACCGGGTGATCGCCCCGGACCTGTGGGGCCATGGCCAGTCCGGGCCGATACCGCAAACAACCACTTCACTGGATGACATCGCTCGTCAGGGCCTGGCCTTGCTCGATCATCTGGACATCGAGCGCGTCACGCTGGTGGGGCTTTCGGTGGGTGGCATGTGGGGCGCGCGCCTGGCCTTGTCGGCGCCCGGGCGAATCAACGGCCTGGTGCTGATGGACAGCTATCTCGGTAACGAGCCGGATCCGACCCGTGAATATTATTTCTCATTGTTGAAGCAGATCGAAGAGACCGGCGTGATCACGCCACAGCTGCTGGATATCATTGTGCCGATCTTCTTCCATCCCGATATCGACCGGGAGTCGGCGCTTTATCAGGATTTCCGTGCGTCGTTGGCGGCGCTGCCGTCGGAGCGTCTGCGCCAAAGCATCGTGCCGATGGGGCGGATCACGTTTGGCCGGGATGACCTGCTGCCGCGCCTGGGCGAGCTGGACGCTGAGACCACGCTGCTGATGTGTGGGGACCAGGATCAACCGCGGCCGCCGGCGGAAACCCGGGAAATGGCCGAGTTGATCGGATGCCCTTACGTGCTGGTGCCGGAGGCGGGGCATATCTCCAATCTGGAGAATCCGCAGTTCGTCACAGATGAACTGCTGACGTTTTTGGCCCAGAGCAATTCAGCGGAGCATTGAAAAAAAATCGCAGCCCCCTGTAGGCGCGAGCTTGCTCGCGAAAAACGCAAGTACAACGCATGCATCCTGAAAGAACGCGTTATCGTTGACGACCATCGCGAGCAAGCTCGCTCCTACTTGGGCCCGAGAATCTTCACCAATTTGTCCGGCGACGGCGCACCTTGCTGCTGTTGCAGCTCACCCTTGTCATCCATATAGAAAATCGCCGGGGTCGCAGACAACTCCAGCTCTTCCATCATCTGCATGTTCGCTGCAAGTTTCGCCTGAATCGCCGGCGGCACTTCTTTCAAGGCCTTGAGCGAGCTGCCCTTGCCGGCACCTTCATGGTCCTGCAAGGCTTTCTGCGGGTCCTTGGCAGCCAGCAGCGCCGCCGATTTGCCCGGGCTGTCTTCACGGATGATGCCGACCATGATGTGGCGCAGCTGCACCTTGCCGGCCTTCACCCACGGCCGGGCCTGTTCCCAGAACATATTGCAGTAAGGGCAGTTCGGGTCGCTGAACATATAGACGACCCGCGGTGCGTCTTTATTGCCGTCAGCGATCCAGTTGCTGGTTTCCAGTTTGGCCCAGACTTCTTTCGCCATCGGTGCATAAACCAGCTTCTGCAATGGCTCGCTGCTCAGGTCATTGCCCTGGGCGTCATACAGATTGCCCAGCAGAACATGCTTGCCATCCGGCGTCAGGTACAGTGCCATGCCCCGGTTCTGGTACTGCGCCGCATAGCCGCGCAAACCGTCGGGAGCATCGAATTGGCCGACGATTTTCGCACCTTTGGCTTCGATCTTCTTGATCGCTTCGGGCAGTTCTTCGGCAGCTGCACCGACGGCAGGTGCAGCAGGGTGGCACCCAGGGTCAGCATTAACAGGTGGCGGAGGCGGGGCATGGCAGTTTCCTTGAAGAAGTGGCGGGTGTGGCAGGATTAGAGGTGTCGAAGCTTTCCAGGGCGCGGGCCAGGCTGGCATCCGACAGTTCTCCCAGGTGGCTGCCCAGCAAGCGACCTTCGGGGCTATAGAACAGCGTAGTCGGCAATGCCATGGAGCCGACGGCCTGGCCCAATCGGCCGCCGCCATCGAACAGGACGTTGGACAGGCTCAGGCCCTGGGTTTCCAGATAGGTGCTGACGCTTTGCATGCTTTCGGCCTGGTTGACGAACAGGAAGGTCAGGTCCGGGCGTTGTTGCTGGGCGTTTTCCAGCACCGGCATTTCCCGGCGACAGGGCGGGCACCAGGTGGCCCAGAGATTGATGACCAGCGGGCCGCCCTTGTAGTCGGCCAGTTGCACGGTTTCCCCCGCGGCATTGCGCAGGGTGATGTCCGGCAGGCGTGTGCCTTGCTCGTAAATCGTCAGGGAGTACGTCGCCAGCAGCCAGAACGCCAGACCGCCGGCCACGCCAAATCCCAGGGGGCGGCGCAAGCCGGGGCGACGCCAGCCTCGGTACAAGGCGGCGAGCAGCAGCACGATCACCCCCGGCCAGGCCAGGAAACCGCCGTCACGCAGGTCGATCATCTGCCACGGATCGTCCCGATAATGGGTCCAGTAACGGGCGACAAACCCCACCCGCGCCGCCAGCATGCCCAGCAGGAACAGACTGAACAGCGCCGACTCGGGATTCTCGCCCCCGCGCTTGGCCACCCGCCAGCCGACAAAAGTCGCCAGCGCCAAGGCGCTGATCAACAGCAGGTGGTTCAGCGCAATGGCAAAGGTGCCGAGGGTAAAAGTCAGCATTAATGCGCGTCTCGGGTGGTGGTCCAACGTTGCAGGAGGGTGTCGGCATTGACCTCGCCGGTGATGCGCTGGCTGCGGCGTTCGAGGCCGTCGGCGCCGATCCACAGCAGGCTCGGTGGCCCCGGCACTTTATACCGCGTGAGCAATTCGCGGCTGGCGGCATTGTCGGCGGTGACGTCCAGCCGTAGCAAACGCACGTCGCTCAAGGCTTGCAGCACATGGGCTTTGCCGAACACCTGTTTTTCCATGACCTTGCACGACACACACCAGTCGGCGTAGTAGTCCAGCAGCACCCATTGGCCTTGAGCCTGCGCCGCATCGAGCTCCCGTTGCAGGGCGGCGGGGTCCTTGACTGTGGTGAAGGCGTCGTGACCGACAGGGCTCGCGACGCTGCCCGGGTTGCTCGCGCTATAGACCTGCAACGGCTTGTAAATATCATCACTGCCGCCCGCGGCACCGATCATCAACAGACTGCCCCACAAGCCCAGCAACAGCGAACTGGCGCCGAACAGGTGAGCGACGCGCCCGAACCCATCCGACTGTTTCCAGGCGCTGTAGGCGGCGATCAACAACAAAGCACCCCACAGCCCGACCCACAGGGATTCGGCCAGCACCGGACGCAGCATCAGCAGCGCAGTGGCGAGGAACAGGAAACCGAACACGCCTTTGAGCAGGTTCATCCACGCGCCGGGTTTCGGCAGAAAGCGATTGCCGACCGTCACCAGCAACAGCAGCGGGATGCCGATGCCGATGCCCATGGCGAACAGAATCAGCCCGCCATGCAGCGCATTGCCGCTTTGCGCGATGTAGAGCAGGGCGCCGGCCAGCGGAGCGGTCATGCAGGGGCCCACCAGCAAACCGGAGACGGCCCCCAGGACACCCGCGCCGATGAGGCTGCCGCCGCGCTGGTTGCGAGAGACATTTTCCAGGCGATCGCGCACGGCTACCGGCAATTGCAACTCGAAGAAGCCGAACATCGGCAACGCCAGCAGCACAAACACCGCAGCGAAAGTGCCCAGCAACCAGGGGTTCTGCAGCAATGCCTGCAGATTTGCGCCAAGCAGCGCCGCCAGCACACCCATCGCCGCATACACCAGCGCCATGCAGATCACATAGCTGCTGGCCAAGGCGAATCCGCGTCGGGGCGTGGCGCCACTGCCGACAATCAAACCGGCGAGGATCGGCAACATGGGGAGCGTGCAAGGGGTGAAAGCCAACAGCAGTCCCAGACCGAAGAACACCAGCAGGCTCCAGCCCAGTGCCCGCTGTTGCAGGCCGCTGGCCAAGGCTTGATCGGGTGCTTCGTCAACGGCCGATGTGGCAGCGCTTCCACCCAGATCCACCATCTGGGTTTGCGGCGGATAACACAGGCCGGCATCGGCACAGCCCTGGAAACCCACCTTGATCTGGCCCGTGGCCCCCGCTGGAATCTTCAGCTCCAGGCCCTGGCGATAGACCTGCTGCTCGCCGAAAAACTCATCGCTGTGCGACTCGCCCTCGGGCAACGCAGGTTTGAACTCCGGGGATAATCCGTCGAATTTCAGGCGCTGTTGATAGAGGTAGTAATTGTCGGCGATCTGCCAATAAAGCTGGGTTTCACCGCTTTCGAGACGTTCAGAGGTGAAAACGAACGCTTTGCCGACGGGAAGAAAGTCCGGTTTGGTCGCGAACGGATCAGTCCCTGCCTGGGCCAGGCCCGAGATCAAGAGAGCAAAAAATACAAACAGTCGAAGCATGGGTAGGCCTTGTCCCTGTGCAAGTGATGTGCACAGTGGCGAATGGCGATTAACCGATGATTAACCGCGATGGTCTTGTCGCCGTGGCACTTGCGGCATAATGTCCGCTTAATCGGGCGCCGGCCTAATCACCTTTTATCCACAGGGTTGAGCATGCACGTACTGGTTTGCGAAGACGATGAGCTGATCGCCAGCGGCATTGTCGCCGGCCTCACCGCCCAGGGGCTGACGGTAGAGCACGTCGCCACGGCCTCTGCTGCCCGGGCGATGCTCAAGGTCGCCGAGTTCGACGTGATGGTGCTCGATCTTGGCCTGCCCGATGAGGACGGGCTGAAACTGCTGCAGCAGTTGCGCCATCATGGCCTGGAGATTCCGGTGCTGATCCTCACCGCGCGGGACTCGGTCACCGACCGGGTCGACGGTTTGCAGGCCGGTGCCGACGATTACCTGCTCAAGCCGTTCGACTTGCGTGAGCTCGCGGCGCGCCTGCACACCTTGTTGCGCCGGGTGGCCGGGCGCAGCGTCAACCTGATCGAACACGGTGCGCTGACGTACGATCCGAGCAGTCGCGAAACCATGCTCGGCGGCCAGCCGGTGGACCTGTCGCGTCGCGAGCAGGCACTGTTGCAGGCCTTGTTGCATAACCGCGGCCGGGTGCTGTCCACCGAGCAACTGAAGGACAGTGTCTACGGCTTCAACGACGAACTGGAAAGCAACGCCCTCAACGTGCACATCCATCACCTGCGGCGCAAACTCGGTAATGGCATCGTCGAAACGGTGCGCGGCCTGGGTTATCGCCTGGGGCCGGCGGACGGCGGAGATCAATCGAAGTGATGAGCCTGCGTTTGCGCCTGAGCCTCACGCTGGGCGCCGCTTTTGCGCTGATCTGGGCGCTGGCGGCGGCCTGGATGCTCAGCGACCTGCGTATTCAGATGATGTTTTCCCTCGACCAGCGGCTGGTGGCGTCGGCGCGCATGGTCGCCGGCCTGATGGAGCAATTGCCGGCGTTGCCGAGCAAGGGCGAAGGCACCCATTTCAGCGCCGAGCAACTGACTATCCCCGGCGGCATGGCGTGTCAGGTCAGCTCGTTGCGCGGCGAAATCCTCGCCCGCAGTCACACCGACCCGCAACAAACCCTGGAAGCCGAGAAGATGGGCTTTCACGATCAGATGATCGACGGCACGCCGTGGCGCAGTTTCACCCTGGCCCGCGGCGATCTGCGCATCACCACCGCCGACCGGCAAATCGAGCGCGAAGCCCTGAACATGTCGATCCTGCTGGCCGCCTCGGTGCCGGTAGGCGTGGCGTTGCTTGGCTGCCTGTGCCTGCTCTGGCTGGGCATCGGCCAGGGGCTGGCGCCGCTCAATCGCATGCGCGATGCGTTGAAACGGCGCAATGCCGATTCCCTGGAGCCGTTGCAGATCCAGCCGTTGCCCAGTGAACTGCAACCCTTGCTCGACACCCAGAACCAGCTGTTGCAGCGGATCGGCAAGACCATCGAACGCGAGCGCCGCCTGACCGGTGACGCGGCCCACGAGTTGCGCAGCCCGCTGACAGCGATCAAGACGCACCTGCAAGTGGCGCGCATGACCGAAGGCGCCGCCCGGGATCAGTCCCTGGCCCGGGCCGAAGAAGGCGCCGATCGCCTGCACCGGACCCTTGAACAATTGCTGCTGCTGGCGCGGGTCGAGGGCAGTCTGTCGTTCGACGATGGTGCGCAATGCAGCGCCGAGCAAGTGGCTAAACTGGCGATTCAGGACGCCGCCAGCGGTGACCGCCAGCGCATCAGATTCCAGGTCCCGCCGAAGATTTCCCATGCCCCGGTGCAAATGCCGGCCGTATTGTCCATCGCGGCACTGCGCAACCTGCTGGACAACGCCCTGCGTCACACCCCCGGTGACGGGCCGGTGGAGCTGAGTCTGGAAACCACCGGTAATAGCGTGCAGTTTGTGGTGCGCGACCATGGCCCGGGCATTGCCGAAGAGGATCTGCAACACCTGACCCAGCGTTTCTGGCGCAACGGCCAGAGCACCGGCTGTGGCCTGGGACTGGCGATTGTCCAGGCCATCGTCCAGCGCTGCGGTTGTACCCTGCATTTCGACAGCCGGCCGGACGGGTTGCGGGTCAAGTTGACCATGCCGCTGCAACCGATCTAACCAACACCACACCCCCCTGTAGGAGCTGGCTTGCCAGCGAAGGCGTCCTTTCAGTCACCTTAATGTTGGATGTGCCGCCGCCTTCGCCAGCAAGCCGGCTCCCCCAGCTCATCAAATGTAACGCCTCTCCATTGGCATTCGAGCCCCCACCGGCGCTATCGTCTTCGCCAGTTTTGACTCAATGGATTGAGGTGACAACGCCATGGAAGCATCGATACTCATCTGCAAGGCAACCCCCGCCGATGCCGGCATCATCAGCCGCATCGTCGAGCGCTCCATCCGTGTCGGTTGTGCGCTCGATCACCGCAACAATGCGCGAACGGTCGCCAACTGGACCCACAACAAGACCATCGCCCACGTGTTGCCGTGGCTGACCGACCAACGGTTGTATCTGAACATCGCCCTGTTGCAGGACAAGCCGGTCGGCGTCGCCATGGCGGCGATCAGCGGCAGGGTCGCCTTCTGTTACGTGCAACCGGAATGGTTTCGCCGAGGAGCCGGCGCGCGCTGGTGCGCGACCTCGAGGGCTGGTTGATCGGCCGGGGCTTGCGCCAGGCCCGGCTCAACAGTACTCGAACCAGCGAAGCCTTTTATCGCCACCTGGGTTATCGGCCTTGCGCCAGAACCTTCGCGGTGGCAGGGCTGCGGGCCATTCCCATGCACAAGGGACTGTCGTCACCTTCATGAAAGCGGGTCTGGGGGCTAAATCCCCGAGGCGCCGATGCGTTTCCACAACAGGAAAACCTTTTTAGGGGTCGAGAGATGTCAGTCGCTACCAGCCTTGTGGAAGATCAGCCGGCCCGGATCACTCCGGCGCCGACCGAGGTGCTTTATCACTTCAACGAATCGCCGTTGCTGGCCCGTCAGAGCCAGCAGGAATCGAATGCCCGCAGCTACCCGCGACGCATTCCACTGGCACTCAAACGCGCCAGAGGCCTCTACGTCGAGGACGTCGAGGGTCGTACGTTCATCGACTGCCTGGCCGGCGCTGGCACGCTGGCGCTGGGGCATAACCACCCGGTAGTGATCGAAGCGATCCAGCAAGTGCTGAGCGATGAACTGCCGTTGCACACCCTTGACCTGACCACCCCGGTCAAGGATCAGTTTGTCCAGGATCTGTTCGGCCTGCTACCACCTGCCTTGGCCGCTGAAGCGAAAATCCAGTTCTGCGGCCCCACCGGCACCGACGCTGTGGAAGCTGCATTGAAACTGGTGCGCACCGCCACCGGCCGCAGCACGGTGCTGTCGTTCCAGGGCGGTTACCACGGCATGAGCCAGGGCGCGCTGAGCCTGATGGGCAGTCTGGGGCCGAAAAAACCCTTGGGTGCCTTGCTGAGTAACGGCGTGCAGTTCATGCCGTACCCCTACGATTACCGCTGCCCGTTCGGTCTCGGTGGCGCGCAAGGGGTACAGGTCAATCTCAATTACCTGGAGAACCTGCTCAATGACCCGGAAGCCGGCGTGCAGTTGCCGGCGGCGGTAATCGTCGAAGTGGTGCAGGGCGAGGGCGGGGTGATCCCGGCCGATCTCGACTGGCTGCGCGGTCTGCGGCGGATTACCGAACAGGCGGGCGTGGCGCTGATCGTCGATGAGATCCAGAGCGGATTTGCCCGCACCGGCAAGATGTTTGCTTTCGAGCATGCCGGGATCATTCCTGATGTGGTGGTGCTGTCCAAAGCCATCGGTGGCAGCCTGCCGCTGGCGGTGGTGGTCTATCGCGACTGGCTCGACACCTGGCTGCCGGGCGCCCATGCCGGGACGTTCCGCGGCAATCAGCTGGCGATGGCGGCGGGCTCCGCGGTGATGCGTTACCTGACCGAACACCGCATCTGCGAGCACGCTGCCGCCATGGGCGAACGCTTGAGCGAACACCTGCGCATCCTGCAGCGGGACTTCCCGCAACTGGGTGATATTCGCGGGCGCGGCTTGATGCTTGGCGTGGAACTGGTCGATCCGACCGGCGCGCCGGATGTCCAGGGGCACCCGCCGATTTTTGCTCGCCTGGCGCCGCTGGTGCAGCGCGAATGCCTCAAGCGCGGGCTGATCCTCGAACTTGGTGGCCGTCACGGCGGTGTGGTGCGCTTCCTGCCACCACTGGTGATTACCGCCGCGGAAATCGATCGGGTCGCCGAGATTTTCGGCCGGGCCATGGCTGCGGCGACCGCCAGCCTGTAAATTTTCCCGCTCCTCGAACGTTCCTTCTACAGACCGGCTGCGCACGCAGTGCAGCCCACCCCTACAGCGATGGAGACACACCATGACGTCAGTATTCGACCGCGAGGACATCCTCTTTCAGGTCGTGGTCAACCACGAAGAGCAATACTCGATCTGGCCCGATTACAAGGCCGTGCCTGCCGGCTGGCGCACCGTGGGCAAGAGCGGTCTGAAAAAGGAATGCCTGGCCTACATCGAGGAAACCTGGACCGACATGCGTCCGCTGAGCTTGCGGCAGAAGATGGAAGAGCAGGCGGCTGTGACGCACTGAGTCAGTCATGCAAAAAAAGCCCGCTGAAGATGACAGTCAGCGGGCTTTTTCAGGTCTGGGATTTGTGTTGCCTATCAAGCCGCCTTCGCGAGCAAGCCCGCTCCCACATTGGATCTCTGGCGAACTCAGAATTTGTGATCGCTAGAGATCCAATGTGGGAGCGGGCTTGCTCGCGAAGAACGATGACGCGAATTAACTGACTATCCCCCGCTCAATCCCTTGATCACCAAATCCACATTCCCCTCCAGCTCCGCCACCGGATCCGCCGCATCCACGCTCAACACCACCAACCGACTCCCAGCCTCGGCAATCACCGCTTTCACCGCCTCTGACGGCTGTCGATGATGCAACACCACCGCCACGTCATTGTCTTTCAGCGTCGCGCCCAATGCCTTGAGCGCTTCAGGTGTCCACTCGGCATCCGGCCGCGCATCGACGCCGATCAGCTCCAGGTTGAGGCCACCGGTCAGGTAGCCGAAGTGATCACTGAGGCTCATCACACTGAGGTTGTCGGCATTGGCCAGCCGCGCTTCACTGTCTGCGCTGAACTTGAGCAGGCGCTGTTTCAGCGCCGCCAGGTTGGCCTCGATCTGCGGCCTGGCCTCCGGCGCCAGGCGTACCAGATCCGCCGCCATCACGTCCGCCATCCGCCCCATGTTATTACTGGAAAACCACGGCTGACTGTTCAACCCGTCGACCTTGTTGTCCGGCTGCACGGCGATGCCGGGCAGGGCGCCGTCCACCGGGCGGGCGGCATCGACTTCGACGATACGGATATTGCTGCGGCGGGAGATCGGGTACAGCGGATCATCCGCCCACAGCGAACGCAGACCAATCACCGCATCGGCATCGCTCGCCAATTTGGCCAGCGCCGGCGCCCCACGTCCGGTGAAGTAGGCAGTCTGACGGCTGCCAGGCAGGTTCGCCGGCGCCGCCCGTTCAAGGCTGATGTCAGTACCCTTGAGCAAGACTTCGCCCAGACCGTAAGTGATCGGCAAGGACGCCAGCACGCGCAACGGTTTGGCACCATCCGCCGCAAAGGATGTATGGACCAGCCCGCACAGGGCTATGGCCAGGCTCAATTGACGCAGAGAAAAACACATTTATCCAAGGTTCCCTTTCAGACTGGGGACAACACCACGGGCAATGGCGGCCAGGGCGAAGGCGATGCCGGCTACCAGGATGATCGCGGCGCCGGACGGAATAGGCAGGTCGAAGACAATCGGCGCGAGAATCCCGCACAGCGTGCTGACCGTGGCGATCAATACCGAACACCAGAAGAAACCCTTGAGCGACTGGCTCAGCAAGCGTGCCGCCGCCGCTGGAATCACCAGCAGGGCGCCGACCAGAATCGCGCCGATGACTTTAACCGCGGCTACGGTAATCAGGGTCACCAGAATCACGAACAGGTAATCCAGGGTTTTCACCGCCACACCGCGCACCGCCGCCAGTTGCGGGTTGAAACTGGCGAGCATGATGCGGTTGTACAACGGCAAGGCCAGCGCCATGACCAATGAACCGACGATGGCCAGCACCAGCAGGTCATTGCCGTTGACCGTCAACACCGAGCCGAACAATACGTTTTCCAGAATGTGCACGTTGATTTTGCCCGCCAGTATCAGCAGCAGACTCGCCCCCAGCGCCAGGGACACCGAGAGAAACACGCCGATCAAGGTATCCGGCGCCAGGCCGGTGCGGTTGCGCAGGTAGTTGAGCAAGATGCCGAACAACAGGCAGTAGCCGAACAGGCTGCCGTAAGGTCCGGTGTAGGGTTCTCCGAGCAGGATGCCGATGGCCACGCCGGTCAATGCCGCGTGACCCACCGCTTCGGAGAAAAACGCGAAGCGCTTGACCACCACCAGCGTGCCCAGGCCGCCCAGTACCGGGCCGATCAGCAAACCGGCGAGCAGCGCGTTGACCACAAACCCATAGGCCAGCGCCTCGGGCAGATAACCCGACGAGGCCCACCCCTGGACCATCAAGCGAAAGGCTTCGTAACTCATCAGACAGCGCTCCGTGGATGGGTGGAGAACAGGGTCAGCAAACGTTCCGGCGTCAGTGCCTGTTTCGGCGTGGCATCGAACAGCACCCGGCGATTGAGCCCGGTGACGCGATCCGCCAGGCGTCCGACCGCTTCCAGGTCATGCTCGATCCACAGCACGGTGATGCCGCTCCGGCGCCAGTCGCCGAGCAACCGTTCGAACACCTGGATGCCCGCCTCATCGAGGGCCGACATCGGTTCATCGAGTACCAGCAATTGCGGCGCCGGAATCAGCCCCTGCGCCAGCAACACGCGCTGGCGTTCGCCGCCGGACAAGGCGCCCATGCGTCGTTTGCGCTTGTTCTGCATGCCGACCCGTTCCAGTGCTTCACCGATCGCTGCCGAGTAATGCTTGCTCAAACCGAGGAACGCCGGACGCCGCTGACACATCGCCGCCATGAAGTCGTCAACGGTCATCGGCAGGCCGCGGTCAAATTCCAGTGCTTGCGGCACATAGCCGATGGTTCCGGGCGTGCCCGGCCATTGCAGGCTCAAGCGACCCTGATGCGGCATCTGCCCGAGCAGGGTCTTGATCAGCGAACTCTTGCCGCCCCCGTTGGGGCCGACCAGCGCATGCACGCTGCCGGGCTGGACCTGGAAAGTCACCTGGTCGAGGATCGTCGTGCGGCCCAGCGTCAGACTGACCTCCGCAAAATCCAGGGTCGGACCCAAACCCTGTGGGAGCGGGCTTGCTCGCGATTGCGGTGTGTCATTGGGCAATGATGTTGACTGACCCACCGCCTTCGCGAGCAAGCTCGCTCCCACAGGGGATTCGGTGTCAGTTGGTCCGGAGGGTTGTGTACTGATGGTTTCTTTAGCCGTCATGCGCCGGACTCCTGAATGGCCCGGACCACGGTATCGAGGTTGCCGGTCATTTCCTTTTCATACTTGTCAGCCGTGTATTCGCCATAGGAGATGTGCGACAGCGGGTACAACTTCACCCCGGACTCACGCTGGATGGTCTCGACGTATGTGGATGGGAAATCCATCTCCGAGAAGATCACTTTCACATCCAGCTCGCGCAACTGGTCGATGGTCTTTTTCAGCTGGCTCGGGCTCGGCTCGATGCCATGGGCCGGCTCGACCACGGCGGTCACTTCGAGGCCGAATTCGCGCAGCAGGTAGTCATACGCCGCGTGCACCGTAGCCACCCGCAGTTCGGCGTTTGGCGCCTGGGTCAGTTTGGCCAGGGCGTCGGCGCGCATCTGCCGCAGGCGTTTACCGTAGGCGCGTGCGTTCTGCGTGTAAGTCTTGGCGTTGGCCGGATCGAGCTTGCCCAGTTCCCGGGCGATGTTGTTGACCTGGGCAATCGAGGCGCTGATCGACAGGAAGGTGTGCGGGTTCACGACCTTGCCGGCGCCGCGGGCGGCGACGCCGGTGGCGGCCAGCAAAGGCACGTTTTCATTGGCTTCGATCACCGGGACGTTCGGCGTTTCGCTGGCGGCGATCATGCGGTCGGCGAAGTCGTCATGGCCGACGCCATTGAGCACGACCACGTCCAGGCCGCTGATGCGCTTGATGTCTTCGGCACGGGGCTCGTAGGCATGCGGGTTGAAACCGGCCGGAATCAGCGGCACGACTTCGGCCTTGTCGCCGACGATATTGGCGACGTAGCTGTAATAAGGGTGCAGGGTGATGCCGATGCGCAGGCGCTTGGCCTCGTCGGCACTGGCCAGGGGTGTCAGCAGGCAGGCGAGCAGGCCGACCAGCAGCAGGCGCAGCAATGAGCGTGGAGATGAACTAGGCATGGGAAAGCGGTCTTCTCTCGGGTAAAGGCGAGGGTTCAGTGCCGGTGCTGGCGCGTCACGCCGGCATCGAATTGCGCGACGATCTGCTGCCAGCCGGCGCTTTCGAGTGCGGCGTCGGAGAGGTCAGTCGGGGCCGCCAGGGTTTGGCCGGGGTTGAGCCAGATGTCCGGCGCATCGTCGTCAGCGCTCAGGCGCATCAGAAACGAACCGGCCACCGTGGGCACCTGGCTCTGACCGAAGTAGGCCTTGGCTTCAAGCAATTGCCAGGCATGACCGCCACGGCTGACGGAACTGGCATCCTGCGCAAACGGCGCGAAACCTTCATCGGCGAGGACTTCAGGGGTCGGCAGGGTTTGCTGTTCCTGGCGCAGCAGATGAATTTCGTCCAGCGTCACCCGCAGGTCGGCGTAAATGCCTTGCTCGGACGCGCTCAGGTCGCGACGGGCATCCAGTTGATGGCTGTCGACGTTACTCACTTCCTGGGATTCATGGCGCCAGGCGACCACCGAGCCGGCCACCGCCAGGATCAGCAGGCACAACAGCAATACATAAAGGGTTTCATGACCGGCTCCGGCCGGGCGGACGACGTGGGTGGTTGGCGTGCTCATGGGGCCTCGATGTCCGCTTGGTCGATCTCGACGACGTGACCGGGGCCGGCGTCGAACAGCACGTAGAACTCGGCGCCGGGCTTCTTGAAGGTCAGGGTCGAATCGGCACCGAGTTTTCCCGGCACCAGGATGGTTTCGTCATAGCCGATCACGTCCAGGGTCACGCCCGGCGCGCCGCTGCCATCGGAAAAGCCGCCGGTGCACTGGATCTGCTCGGCGTCGATGGCCTTGCACTCGCACATCGGGTTGTGGGCCAGGGCGCTGGCGCTGAAACCGGCGCAAAGCACCAGCAACGCGGCGCTCAGAGGACGGATAACAGTAATCATGGTTTGCCTCCTTGTTGGTTCAGCCAGGCGAGGGTGGCCGGGGAGGCCTGGCTCAGCGGAATGGATGCCTGATGCATGCTGCCGTCCCAGCCTTCCATGGTGATCCACAGCTCGGCGTCGGCCTTGGTCTTTTCGGGGATCGGCAGCATCGCCCCCATGCGGTACGGCGTGCCGAAGAAAATCACCCCGGCGGCGCGCAGGCTGCGTGGCTTGCCGATGCGCAGGTAAGTCGCCTTGACCTGATCGCGGCAGCTGTCGCACAACGCAGCGTTGAAGTTCTTCATGTAGCCGGCCGGGCCATCGAGTCTCGGTGCTTCATTGCGCAGCTCGGCCAGGCGCAGGCTCCAGGGCCCGACCTGAACCTCACCGATTTCCCGCTCACCCAGGCCCGTATCACCGCGAAACAGTGCGGCATCGGCGAAGTACTTGGGCATGAATCCCAGTGGCACCAGCAACAGCAGGACGTTGATGTGAAAACGCCATTTGTGCCAGAAACGGCTCAGTTTCGAGCCTGGTTTTTCTGCGGCGAACAGGCTCATTGGCTGACCTCCGTGGTTTCACGGCTGGCGGCCGCAGCAGTCTGGTTGCGCGGGGTTTTGTTGCTGCGCTTGAGGGCGTTGGCCGTGGCCAGGGCGGTGCGCTTGGTCCAGATCAGCAGGCCGCTGAGGACCATCATGCTCAGGATCAGGCCGAAGAAGAACCAGATCAGTTTGATCCAGAGGCCGCCGAAATCGCCGGTGTGCAGCGGCCGCATGGATTCGGTGACCAGCTCCAGGCCCGAGCGGTCCGACAGCAGGCGGGTCGCGCCGACGTCGCCGGTGTACGGGTTGATTTCGGCGGTCTGGAACATCAGCGGGTACCAACTGCGGCCCCCCACCGACAGGTAGCTGTAGGCATTGGCGGGCAGGCTGACGAAACTGTCTTCCAGTCCGGGAATGCTGGCCTTGGCCTGCGCAATCGCGGCTTCCAGGCTGATCATCGGCGCCGGCGCGCCATCGGCGGTCATCGGCACGCTTTCGCGCGGGACCACCAGCGCTACCGGCGCGGTGGAAATCGAAACCTGGTTATCGAACAGGAAGGCTTCGATCAGGAACCAGGTGCTGGTGACGGAAATCACCGCGATGAACCAGATCGACCAGATGCCGCTGAGGCGGTGAAAGTCGCCCCAGAAAATCCGGGCGCCTTGACGAATGCGCAGGGTCGGTCGGAAAAAGCCTTTCCAGAAACGCTTGTAGACCACCAGCCCGGTGACCAGGGACGCGAGCAACGGCAGGCTGAGGAACGACACCAGGTACCAGCCCCAGCTGTAACCGTTGGTGAACGGCACCAGCCACCAGCCATGCAGGGCGCGGGTAAAGGCCTTGAAATTGAATTGCGGGGCCGTGCCCTGGATCACGCCGCTGTACGGGTTGACGTACACCGTCACCGAGCGACCGTCGGGATAGCTGACGTCCACGTCGAGGGCGAAGTGCGATTCGTCGGGCCGACTGATGGACTCGACCAGGGTGTTGGGTTCGGCCTTCTTGATGGCGGCGATGATCTGGTCATAGCTGAGCAGCGGCGCATCGTCCGAAGGCTGGCTGGCGCGCATCTGCGGGTTGGCCAGCCAGACGATTTCCTGGCTGACCACCGCCAGGGTGCCGGTCACGCAGACGATCAGCACGAAAAACCAGATCGGCAAGGCCAGCCAGCTATGCACCAGAAACCAGAGTTTTGAGCGGGATTTCTTCGACATGATTAAAGGTCTTGTTTCGATGAGAGGGCCTCTGCTGCGGGCTTCCCAGCGTTGAGGTCGATGAAGGCCCGGCCGTGGCTTTTGTCTGCACGGCCTGACTGCATCTATATAAGACGAATGAGCATCGGAAATCCCGAAGGGGGATATGAAAGAAAATGTTTCGTGTTTCGCGAAAACTGATTTTCTTTGGAAGGGACGCCCCCGCGCCGGTGGATGATCGCCAGTGCGGGGAAGATTCAGGTCAGGGTAGTACCGAGGTCAGAGCAGGAAACCCAGCGCTTCGCTGAGCAGCAATGCAGGGGCTTCTTCAGCGAGGTAATGGCCGGCGGGCAGCGCCTTGCCGCGGACATCGGTGGCCACCTGTTGCCATTCCTTGAGCGGTTCGAAGCAGCGCCCGACCGTGCCTTCGGCGCCCCACAGCACCAGCAATGGCAGGTCCAGGTGATGGCCAGCCGCGATGTCCGCGCGGTCATGCTCGAGGTCGATGCTGGCGCTGGCGCGGTAGTCCTCGCAGATGCCGCGGGCGGCGCCCGGCAATTTCAGGCAGCGCAAATATTCGCCAAAGGCCTCGGCGGTGAAGGGTTTGAGGCCGGCGCTGCGACTGCCCATCACGCTGCGCAGATACGCGTCGGGGTCGGCTTCGATCAAGGTTTCCGGCAATGGCGCGGGGCGGATCAGGAAGAACCAGTGCCAGTAGGCGCGGGCAAAGGCTTCGTTGGTTTGAGTGTACATCGCCAGGGTGGGCGCGATGTCGAGCAGCACCATGCGGTGCACGGCGGCGGGATGATCCAGCGCCAGGCGATGGGCCACCCGGGCGCCACGGTCGTGGGCCAGGACCGAGAACTGCTCGAAGCCCAGGGACTTCATCAGCTCCACATTGTCCTTGGCCATTTCGCGTTTGCAATAGTGGCTGTGTCCGTCAACGGCCGGTGGTTTGCTGCTGTCGCCATAACCGCGCAGGTCGGCGGCGATCACCGTGAAGTGCTCGGCCAGTTGTTCGGCGACCTTGTGCCAGATGACGTGGGTCTGCGGGTGGCCATGCAACAGCAGCAGGCCCGGCCCGCTGCCGCCGATGCGGTAGGCAATGTCCACACCGTTGACGTGGCGCTGGTCTTTCAGGAATCCGGCAAACATGGGATGGCTCCTTGTTGTAGTGGCCTGCATCCTGAAATTGTTGGTGCGCCAGGACAAGGCGCAAAGTGTGGTGCGATTGTTCATGAAGTGTGTTCAAGGGGATATGCAGTGTTGGTGATGGCCCCATCGCGGGCAAGCCACGCTCCCACAGGTTTTTTGTCGTTCTTGATAATTGCGAACGACACAAAACCTGTGGGAGCGACGGTGCGACGATTCGACTTGCTCGCGAAGAGGCCCGCCCAGTCACCGAAGATTTCAGCCCTGCTGGAACATCTCCTTGGCCCGCTGCTCAATCTGCTCCTGAGTCAGGTCCTCCTTGTGCGTAGCCAGGAACCACAAATGCCCATAGGGATCCTTCAAGGTTCCCGAACGGTCGCCGTAAAACTGATCCTTGACCTCGGACACCACCGTGCCGCCTGCCGCAATCGCTTGTTTAAAGGACGCATCCACATCGTTCACGTACAGATGCAGCCCCACGGAAGGCGAGGTGTCCGGATTGCTCAGCGGCCCCTGATCGCAAGGCGTGCCCAGCATGATCGGGCAATCGCCAATACGCAGTTCGGCGTGGCCGATGCCACCATCCGGCATGGACAGGCGCATGACTTCGGTGGCGCCAAAGGCTTTCTCGTAGAACTCGATGGCTTCGGCAGCTTTTTGAATGCCCAGATACGGGGTAATGCTGTGATAGCCCTCTGGGATGGGTTTGACGCTCATGACGGTTCTCCCTTTTTGTTGTGAGTTGACGAGGTTTCGTCGGTCTGCAGCCGAACCAGTGTAGGAGATGTCGAAGATTCGGGCCGCGTTCGGACGATCTCTTGATTTTGATCTTCAACCGTCGTCAAGTTCCCAAAAAATCGCAGCTGCGGCGGCGCCCAAGCCCGCGATGGCCGCACCGCTATTTGGAACCTGGCCCCGACTCCAGGAGCTGCGCCCCAGGACCCTGTTCCCCCAACACATCACCGAAATTACGCAACGGACACGCCTCCATCGACAAACACCCACACCCTATGCAGCCGTTCAGCTTGTCCCGCAGCAAGGTCAGTTGATTGATCCGCTCATCCAGATCCCGACTCCATTGTGCCGACAATTGCTTCCAGTCCGCCGCCGTCGGCGCCCGGCTGTCCGGCAGGGACTTCAAGGCCTGGCCGATCTCCGTCAACGGAATCCCCAGCCGCTGCGCCACTTTGATCAACGCCACTCGCCGCAATACTTCCCGTGGAAAACGCCGCTGGTTGCCCTGATTGCGATTGCTTTTGATCAACCCCCTGGATTCATAAAAGTGCAGGGCGGTGACGGCCACGCCGCTGCGCGCCGCCACTTGGCCAACTGTGAGTTCTTTATGCAGGTTTTCCGAGCTGATCATTTAAAAAATGCCCCTTGACCTCTAGTTAACTAGAGGTTTTACCCTGCAGGCCTTCGGATCGCAAGATCCGTCTTACAGGTGAGTGGGGACTATTCATGCAGGCGCCAGAGAAAAATCGCAGCTTTACCCAACTGATCGAATTCGAGATCGAACCCCATCAGCAACCGGCACTGGTCTCGGCGCTGTCGGCCCAAACCGAGCGCCTGGCCCAGTGTTACTCAGGGTTTCTGAGCGCCAGTATCCAGGCCAGCGACGACGGTCGGCGGGTGCTCAATTATCTGCAATGGCAATCCCGCGAGGCCGGGGAAGCCGCGTTTCAGGGGTTTGAAAGCGGCGAACAGGATTTCTGGCAGCTGATACGTGCCCATCAGGCAAAAGCCGTGACGTTCGGCTCGTTCCAGGTTCTGCACAGCCTGGAGCGCAGCCACGACAATGCGCTGCACTGCAATCTGGTGGGTTAGATCGAGCGCAAATTTCCGAATGTCGACGGATATGTCGACGGACCCGTACAGCTGCGTTAGCCAAATTCAATACCCACTATCGAGAGCGTTGATTTCTGTCCATCCAACGGCGCGAGTAGCCTGGGTTCATTGCCCGAACCCAGTTGTCAGGACGCCAGACCATGAAACATCTACTCGCCACTTTTCTGCTGCTCGCCGCCACCGTTCTCGCCGGATGTGCCAGTCACGGTTCCCCGGAACTGCGGCCCTACACCGCTGAAGAAAGCAAGGAACTGGCGCTGGAAGCATTGAATCGTCGAGGCTTGTCCTTCGATGAATACCACGCAAAAAAAGCCGAACTGCTCGGTGAGCCGCAGAAGTCGTTCAGCTTCGACAAACAAGGCGTAATGAGCGCAGAGCGTGCAGTACAACTTCACGGTCGACCAAGTTGAGCGACTGTACTGCTCGAAGTTTCACCCAACTGTCCGTGGGTTTCGCGCAAGGGGTGCGATAGGGTCAATACCTGACTGACGCTGATGGACTGCCACCGATGACGCTCTCGCTCGATCTGCTGCTGGGTTTCGCCCTGTTTGCCTTGGTTACATCGATCACCCCAGGCCCGAACAACACCATGTTGCTGGCATCGGGCGTGAACTTCGGCTTTAACCGGACCATCCCCCATATGCTTGGCATCACCTGCGGTTTCTTCGTATTGGTCGTGGCCGTGGGGTTCGGCCTGGGCGCGGTGTTTCAAACCTATCCATTGCTCTACACCGTGTTGCGCTACATCGGGGCAGCGTATTTGCTGTACCTGGCGTGGAAAATCGCGCATTCCGGACCCGTCTCGGACGCCGGGCAGAGCGACGCCAAGCCGATCAGCTACCTGGGTGCGGCGGCGTTTCAATGGGTCAACCCCAAGGCCTGGATCATGGCGATCGGTGCCATCAGCACGTACACACCCCTGCAGGGCTATTTCACCAATGTAATCGTGATTGCCGCGGTCTTTGCCCTGATCAACTTGCCGAGCGTCGGTGTCTGGGCCGCTTGCGGCACGCTATTGCGCAACGTGCTGAAGGATCGCCGCTGGTTGCGCCTGTTCAATTGGGGCATGGCCGCGCTGCTGGTGGCTTCGCTGTATCCGATATTGCTCGAAAGCTTTCACTGACGCATTGCTTCAACCGGTTGCCCGATGCCTGTTAAGCTCGACTTCAGGAGCGTTCCAACGCACTTTTAAATGAAGTTGTTCTTCTTTAACGGCCTCCGATCAGGTATTTCTAAGGTTCCGGACGATCGGCGCAGCTCACGAGGCTGCGCCTTGACCCGTCGGTAACGAGCTTCCTGATCCCGGAACACGCTCTGCGAGTCTTCTATGAATAAACGTCCACTGTATTTCGACTACGCCGCCACCACGCCGGTGGATGAGCGGGTCATCCAGGTCATGATCGAATGTCTGGGTTTCAACGGCAATTTCGGCAACCCGGCCTCCAGCTCCCATGCGTTCGGCCAGCAGGCCCGGCAATCGGTCGAGCAGGCACGGCATCAGGTGGCGGAGCTGGTCGGTGCCCAAGCGGCGCAGATCGTCTGGACCTCCGGCGCCACCGAATCGAACAATCTTGCCCTCAAGGGCGTGGCCCAGGCGCGCGGCGTTGGCGGTGGCCACATCATTACCAGCCAGATCGAACACAAGGCGATCCTCGATACGGCGAAACAATTGCAGGACGCCGGTGTTGCCGTGACGTATCTGGTGCCTGACGCCGAAGGCCTGATTACCCCGCAAGCCGTCAGCGAAGCGATGCGCGAGGACACCTTCCTGGTCTCGCTGATGCTGGTCAACAATGAACTGGGCACCGTCACTGACATACCGGCCATTGGCCGTGTAGTGCGCGATCGCGATGCGTTGTTCCATGTCGACGCGGCTCAGGGCGCGGGCAAGGTGGCAATCGACCTGGCCGAATGGCCGGTGGACCTGATGTCGTTTTCCGCCCACAAGATTTATGGCCCCAAGGGCATCGGCGCATTGTACGTCGGCCCGCGCGCGCAGCCGCGCTTGCAGGCGCAGATCCACGGCGGCGGTCACGAAGGTGGCTTGCGTTCCGGAACGCTGGCGACTCACCAGATAGCGGCCATGGGCGCAGCCTTCGCGTTGGCGGGGCAATTGTTCGAGGATGAGAAAGCCGTGATCGAGCATCTGCATGAACGCCTGCTCGAGCCGCTGCTGGGCATTCCTGGCGTTCGCCTCAATGGCAGCCCGACCCGGCGCATTCCCCATACCCTGAGCCTGACCTTCAACGAAGGCGAGTTCAGCGCTGCGGCGTTGAGCGCCTCGATCGCCTTTTCCGCGACCTCGGCCTGTAACTCCGCCAGCAACGCGCCCTCCCATGTGCTGCTGGCCGTGGGACACGACGCCCGCTCGGCGAGCCGTACCATTCGCTTGAGCCTGGGACGTTTCACCACCGAGCAGGATGTCGATCAAGCGGTACACCTGATCAAATCGGCCTGCACCAGTGCTCCGGCATTCTGGGCGACAGGGCCATAAAGCGCCGGCTTCGATCGGCACTCAACAATAATGATGCAGTGGTTAGCAGGAGACACGATGAGTACGCAGCCTTCGATCAATGGATCGGTGCCCGAGCGCCTGGCGCACACCCGCGAGCTGATGAGCCGGGAGGGCATTCACGCTCTGCTGGTGCCGTCGGCCGACCCGCACCTGTCGGAATACCTGCCGGGCTATTGGCAAGGGCGGCAATGGCTGTCGGGCTTTCATGGCTCGGTCGGCACGCTGATCGTGACCCGGGACTTTGCCGGCGTCTGGGCTGACAGCCGTTACTGGGAGCAAGCGGGCAAGGAACTCCAGGGCAGCGGGATCGAACTGGTCAAGCTGCAACCGGGGCAACCCGGCCCATTGGACTGGCTGGCCGAGCAAACCCCTGAAGGCGGCGTCGTTGCGGTGGATGGTGCCGTGATGGCCCTGGCTTCGGCGCGTACCCTGGGCGGCAAGCTCGAAGAGCGCGGCGCACGCCTGCGGACCGACATCGACCTGTTGAGCGAAGTCTGGAGCGACCGCCCGAGCCTGCCGAACGAGCCGATCTATCAACACTTGCCGCCGCAGGCGACTGTCAGCCGCGGCGAGAAGCTCGCCAAGCTGCGCGAAGTATTGAAGGCGCGCGGTGCCGACTGGCATTTCATCGCCACCCTCGATGACATCGCCTGGCTGTTCAACCTGCGCGGCGGCGACGTGTCGTTCAACCCGGTGTTCGTCTCCTTCGCCTTGATCAGCCAGCAGCAGGCCACTTTGTTCATTGCCCTGAGCAAGGTCGATAGCGAATTGCGCGCAGTCCTCGAACAGGACGGCGTGACCCTGCGCGATTACAGCGAAGTGGCCGACGCCTTGCGTGCCGTGCCGAGCGGCGCCAGCCTGCAAGTTGATCCGGCGCGGGTGACGGCGGGTCTGCTGGAAAACCTGAACAGCGGCGTGAAGCTGGTCGAGGGCCTGAACCCGACGACATTGGCCAAGTCGCAGAAAAGCCTGGCCGATGCCGGGCACATTCGTCAGGCCATGGAGCAGGACGGCGCGGCATTGTGCGAATTCTTCGCCTGGCTGGAGTCGGCATGGGGCCGTGAGCGCATCACCGAACTGACCATCGACGAACACCTGACGGCCGCGCGTACCCGACGCCCGGGTTATGTGTCCCTGAGCTTCAACACCATTGCCGCGTTCAACGCCAATGGCGCGATGCCGCATTACCACGCCACCGAAGAAGAGCACGCGGTGATCGAGGGCGACGGCCTGTTGCTGATCGACTCCGGCGGCCAATACCTGGGCGGCACCACCGACATCACGCGGATGGTCCCGGTCGGTACGCCGACGGATGAGCAGAAACGCGATTGCACGCGGGTACTCAAAGGCGTGATTGCCTTGTCCCGGGCCCAATTCCCGAAAGGCATCCTGTCGCCCTTGCTGGATGCCATCGCTCGCGCGCCGATCTGGGCCGACAGCGTCGACTACGGTCACGGCACCGGTCATGGCGTCGGCTACTTTCTCAACGTGCACGAGGGACCGCAGGTCATCGCCTATCAAGCGGCAGCCGCGCCGCAAACGGCCATGCAGCCAGGCATGATCACGTCCATCGAACCGGGCACTTACCGTCCGGGCCGCTGGGGCGTACGGATCGAGAACCTGGTATTGAACCGCGAGGCGGGCAAGAGCGAATTCGGCGAATTCCTCAAATTCGAAACCCTGACCCTGTGCCCGATCGACACTCGCTGCCTGGAGCCGTCGCTGCTGACCGAAGATGAAAAACAGTGGTTCAACGCTTACCACGCCGAGGTGCGCGAACGCCTGAGCCCGCTGCTCGACGGCGCAGCCCTGGCGTGGTTGAACTCCCGAACCGCGGCTATCTGATCGGCATGAGTTCAGGCGCTGTCGCCAGCGCCTGGCTCATATAGTCGATTAAGGCTTTGACCCTGGCGGATTGGCGACGATTCGCCAGTGGAACGCTCCATATCAGATAAGGCTGACAGTGCTTCTGATGCTCGACAGAACTTACCGTTGTTTGCAAACCTCCAGCTCGTCCTGAGTTTTCAAGTCAGTAGTGACACCCAGGCGGTATTTGCAGTAGTTGATCACCGCTTGCCGCTCTTGATTGCTTAATTGGCTAAGCGGCTTATCGTCCGCATCGTTGGCGAAAAGATGTCGAAACTTAACTTGAAAGGTTGGTGATTGTTTGATGAAGACGACACTGCGCGTCTCAGCATCCTCCAGCACCTCGTAATACCCGACGAAGAGTGCAGTCAGTAGGGTTAGTGCAATGATGAAGAGCGACTTTTTCATGCCCGAGGATTTGGAGGGGCAAGTAGGTCGGTCCGGGTACGAATGGCTTTGACCAGATCCATACCGATATTTCCAGGGCATATCTTGCCCTCAGCCGTCTGGCCAGGGTATTCACGATGCCCGCCAAAGTTCTTGATGAAGAAAACGCTCTTGAGGGCCTCAATCAAGTTGAGCAATCCTTCGTTTCACGTCCATCCACTACAGCGATGAATTTGCGATTGGCTAACGGCTGACCGGTTTCACTGTCTGTTATGGCAAAAGCTTGGGCAAACCTTTTCACGAAATGATGGGAGGCCGTATGCGTGGAGGTGGCGGGAGCCAGATCGACAACCGATGAACTGCTTGAACTAAAGCTGGTATCGGACCGCTTCGCGACAGGTGCAATCAGACGGTTGCTGCCCGGGGGGCAGTCGCAGCGGACTACCGCACCGTCCAATACGGTCGGAACACCATGCCATTTCATGGCGGGTAGGCTGTCGATGATGACGCCGGTTTTTCCGCATTTTTTACAAGGAGAAGTTGTATCCCCGAGGCGCAATACCCCTCGTCCCCCTTGTGCCGCATTGTGCAAGCTGCTGACGCATACCGCTCCAGTGGTCGTCAGGTCACCATGCAACCCTTGTCCTAATCCGTTTACAGTTCCACGTCCCATTGTTCAGCCCTCCATAGGCGGCAGGAAATCCTCCGCTATTCAATGACTCGTATCGACTCGCTAGTGAGCTGGAATCGAGCGAAGTAACCGACCAAAGTTTCAGGACAGGGGCGCTGAGAGTAAATAGGACGTTTCTGAATATGGTGTCAGAAGTGTTCGTCCTCGAGTACGGATCACAAGTACCGGATTGAGGCCGCCCATAAGCCGCTGGGTTCTGGTGCTGCTCAAGGGCGGTTGGTCGCGGAAATTTAACTCAGGGCTTCAAGCACGAACTCCAGCCGATCCTGGCCAAAGAACAACTCGTCACCGACAAACATGCTCGGTGCGCCGAATACACCCCGTTGCACCGCTTTCTCGGTGTTGGCCTTGAGTGCGGCTTTGACTTGCTCATCGCCGGTCAGGGCCAGCACTTCCTCCGGATCGAAGCCGTGCTGTGTCAGCACCGACGCGACCGTCGCCAGGTCATCGAGGCTGCGGCCTTCGACCCAGAGGGCGTGGAACAGGCAGTCGATGAACGCCTGAAAGCGTTCCGGTTGGCGCAACTGCATGCCCGTGACGGCGCGCATGAGCATCAGGGTATTGATGGGAAAGTGCGGGTTGAACTTCAGTGGCACACCGTAGCGCCGGGCATAGCGGTCCAGGTCTTGAAACATGTAGCGGCCCTTGGCCGGGATGGTCGCCGGGGAGGCGTTGCCGGTGGCTTTGAACACGCCACCCAGCAGGATCGGAATGTAGATCAGGCGACTGTCGGTCTGCGCGCAGATCTTTGGCAGTTGGGTATAAGCCAGGTAGGTCGCGGGGCTGCCGAGGTCGAAAAAGAACTCCAGGGTTTTGCTCATGGTCGATGCGCTCTGCTTATTGTTATAGGGGAGGGCTTACCAACGTTCATTCCACGGACGCAGGTCCAGTTCGAAGGTCCAGGCGTCCCGGGGCTGGCTGTGCAGGTACCAATAGTTCTCGGCGATGTGCTCGGGGTTGAGGATGCCATCCTGCGCCTTGGTCGCGTACTTCTCCGGAAAGCTGTCACGGATGAAGTCCGTATCGATGGCGCCTCGGCGACGACATGGGCTACGTGAATATTCATCGGGCCCAGCTCCCGGGCCATGCTTTGGGCCAGCGCGCGAATCCCGTGTTTGGCGCCGGCAAAGGCCGCAAACCCCGCCGCACCGCGCAAGCCGGCGGTGGCGCCGGTGAACAGGATGGTGCCGCGTTGACGCTTGGCCATGCGCTTGGCCACTTCACGGCCATTGAGAAATCCTGAGAAGCAGGCCATTTCCCAGATTTTGAAATACTTGCGGGCGGTTTCTTCGAGAATGCTGCACGGCACATTGGCGCCGATGTTGAAGACGAACGCTTCGATAGGCCCGATCTCGGATTCGATCTGTTCGACCAGCGCAATCACCTCTTCTTCCTTGCGCGCATCGCAGGCGAATCCGTGGGCTTGTGCGCCGCTGGCCTGGATGGCCTCCACCAGTGGCTGGAGTTTGTCCGCGCTGCGCCGAGTAACGCAGGCCACAAAACCTTCCCGGGCAAAACGCTTGGCGATGGCGCCGCCGGTGGCATCCCCTGCGCCGACCACCAGTACGACCTTCTTATTGTTCATGGGCAGATCCCTTTTGGTAAACGATCGTTAACTAAACGAACGTTATGCTACGATTCGGCAGGCGTCAAGGCGATCAACTCTGAGGGCAGGCAATGCGTTACTCGGTCAGTCACAAGCAGGAAACCAAGGAGAAGCTGCTGCAAAGCAGTGCGGAGTCGGCCAAGCAATCCGGTTTTGCAACGGTAGGAGTCGACGGCTTGATGAAAGCGATCGGCTTGAGTGGCGGGGCTTTTTACAGCCACTTTTCGTCCAAGGATGAACTGTTCGCGTCAATCGTCGAGCGCGAGTTGAGCCAAAGTCTGGCTCGGCTGGGGGCTGATCAGGACCTGGCCAAGCTTGAGCGTTGCCTCAAGCTTTACCTGACCATGGCCCATGTCGAGCATCCGGGATCCGGCTGTGCGTTGCCGGCCCTGGGCGCGGAGATTGCCCGTTCGGACATCATGATTCGCCAGCAGGCGGAGCATTGGATTTGTCGGCTGCAGGAGAGTTGGGCGCAGGTCCTGGAGAGTGACAGCCTGGCCTGGGCGATACTGGCGCAATGCATCGGTGCGTTGGTCGTGGCGCGGATGTTGGCCACTCCAGACCTGCAGCGCAAGGTGCTGAAGTCCAGTCATGAAGAGATCTGCCGCCAGATCGCAGGCCCGCGAACCTGACCAGGCGGCCTATTTGCAGATGACGATCATGCTGCGGCTGGTGTAGCCGGCAGGATTGAGACCAAATGGATAGTCGCCAGGTTCTTCCACCGAGTCCCCCGACTTGGCGATAACCTTGTAACCCTTGGGCGCACATGAGTTGGCAGCGCTGGTGTAGCACTTGTCCCAGGAGGACGACAGTCCGGAACAGTTTATATGCAGTCC
The DNA here is from genome assembly GCF_002029345.1 of Pseudomonas sp. VI4.1. NCBI lineage: Bacteria > Pseudomonadati > Pseudomonadota > Gammaproteobacteria > Pseudomonadales > Pseudomonadaceae > Pseudomonas > Pseudomonas sp. VI4.1. Next base: position 1,428 of record NZ_MULM01000137.1, on the reverse strand, counting down.
TTTCTTGCCATGTTTGATCGTGGGTTTCGACGTCGCCGCGCAGCCCGCAACCGCCAGCACGGCGATCAGTATCAAAATTCGTTTCATTACTGTCCTTATAGCGTCCCCGGATCTTGATGCCCGGGTCTTGCCGTATTCGCTTTCGCTGGAAGCGTCTCCGATGTCCCTATCTATGAATATCCATGTCTGGCACCGCGTTGCGGGTCTAAACATGGCCTAATTGCGCGATAAATACCAGACCCTCTTAAAAAAACTGATGTCAATCCGCCACGATGGCGGGCTTGGCGGCGTTGCCCATGGTCATGGTCGCACCGACGGACGCCAGAATGATGCACAGGATAGCCATCCATTGTGACAGCGAGAGGTATTCCTGGAGGAACAACAGGCCGGACAATGCGCCGAACGCAGGTTCAATGCTCATCAGCGTGCCAAAGGTCCGGGCCGGCATGCGGGTGAGGGCGACCATCTCCAATGTGTAGGGCACTGCGGTGGACAGCAGGGCGACACCAATGGCGATGGGGATCAGCGACGGAGTCAGCAGGGCGGCGCCCGCGTGGACGATGCCGATCGGGGCGACGAACAATGCGGCAATCATCACCCCCAGTGCTGCGGTCTGCACGCCATTGTCGTTACCGGCTTTTTGCCCGAACAGGATATACACCGCCCAGCAGACACCCGCCCCCAAGGCATATCCGGCACCTGCCAGGTCGATACTGGCGGAGGCGGCGCCAGTCGGTATCAACAGCATCAGGCCGACGGCAGCCAGGGCGATCCACACGAAATCGATGGCCCGTCGCGAGGCATAGATGGCAACCGCCAGGGGGCCGGTGAACTCCAGTGCCACTGCTATGCCCAGGGGCACGGTGCGCAAGGACATATAGAAGAGGAGGTTCATGCCGCCCAGCGCCATCCCGTAGACAATCACTGTGCGCAGGGATTTCGCCGTGAGCGTTGCCCGCCATGGGCGCAGTATCAGCAGCATGATCACGCTGGCAAAAACCAGGCGCAGGGCAGTGGTCCCTTGAGCGCCCACAACGGGAAACATGCTTTTGGCCAGGGAGGCTCCAGACTGGATCGATGCCATGGCTATTAATAGCAGGCCCACCGAGTACAGGGTCGAGGCAAGGCTGCGGGGCTGGTCATTCATGGTGTGGCATCGTCCGAAGTAGGAAACGAGAGTGTAGTGCTGATTGTTGGGCAATATACTGCGCATTCATTGCCGGCGCGTCTATATATAAGCGGTGTTTTTGCAGATCTTGATAGAAAAGCGTAATCAGGGCTTGACGGCAGATTCTGTAAGCCTATAATTCGCCCCACTTCCGGCGCAGTCGAAACGGAAAACTCCTTGGTAAACAAAGAGTTACGCAGTTTTCGACAGTGAGTTGCTTCAGTTCATCGAAGCCCAGAAGGAGTTGATCAGGCAGTGTG
>NZ_MULM01000138.1:0-50587 GCF_002029345.1 Pseudomonas sp. VI4.1 | reverse complement strand
GGCGGCCTTGAGTCTTGCCGCGCCCATGAAGACGCCTTCGCCGGCAAGCCGGCTCCTACGAGGTTTGCGTCGTTCACAAGATCTGCGGCGACCCCGGATCCTGCTCGCGAAGGGTGCGCCGCGAATTATCTGGCTGGCGCCAAGCCGAAAAACGCCTGGATCAGGCGCAATTCCCGCCGCCGTTCCAGGCAGCCCATCATGTGCCGGTTCACCAACCCCTCACCAATGATCGGCACCGCCACCACCCGCGGGTCATGGCTGACTTCCACCGACGACACCACGCCCACCCCCAGTTCCGCCGCCACGGCTTCGGTCACCGCTTCACGACTGTCCAGCTCCAGCAACACCCGCGGGTTGACTGTGGCCCGGGCGCACGCCTCGTCGAACGTACGCCGGGTGATCGAACCCGGCTCGCGCAGCACCATGATCACCTGGTCCAGCGCCTTGATCGGCAAGCCTTTGTGCTGCTGCGCCCAGGGATGAGCTGCCGGCACCAGCGCGCAGATCCGTGATTCGCTCAGGGCCTGCAGATGCAAGCCCTTGCGCGGCTCGACCTCGGTCAGCACCGCCACATCGGCATGTTCCGAGAGCAACGCCGCCAGGGTTTCCTGGGCATTGCCCAGCCGCAGGTTCACGGTGATCCCCGGATAACGCGCGCGCAGGCTGGCCAGCATCGGCATGACCATGTGCGGCCCGTCCGCCGCCACTTCCAGGCGCCCGGTGAGCAACTGTCGGTTGGCTTCGAGCATCACCTGCGCCTCTTCCGCCAGGCCGAACATGGCCCGGGTGATCGCCGCCAGTTTGGTGCCCTCTTCCGTCAACTCCACTCGTCGCGCGGTGCGGCGCAACAAGGTGATCTGGTAATGCTCCTCCAACGCCTTGATGTGGCCGGTGACCGCCGGCTGGCTGATGAACAGCCGCGCGGCGGCCCGGGTGAAGCTGCCCTCGCGGGCGACCGCATCGAACGCACGGAGCTGGAACAGGTTCATGAATAACTCTCACTGATGGCTGGCATAACAATAAACAATTTGATTGATAGCTCGGCAAATTGCAACTTAGGCCCCGTAGCTTCACCCCATCGATTGCGAGGACACGAGAATGAGTACCGCCGAACCCATCCTGCTCACCCCCGGCCCGTTGACGACTTCGGCCCGCACCCGCCAGGCGATGATGGTCGACTGGGGTTCATGGGATGACCGCTTCAATCAACTGACCGCCAGCCTCTGCGAGCAACTGCTGGCGATCATCAACGGCGGCGCCAGCCACCACTGCGTGCCCCTGCAAGGCAGCGGCACCTTCGCGGTCGAAGCGGCGATCGGCACCCTGGTGCCCCGCAACGGCAAAGTCCTGGTGCTGATCAACGGCGCCTACGGCAAACGCCTGGCGAAAATCTGCGAAGTGCTCGGCCGCTCCTTCAGCACCTTCGAAACCGCCGAAGACGAACCGACCACCGCCGCCGACGTCGACCGCCTGCTGGGCGCCGACCCCGACATCACCCACGTGGCACTGATTCACTGCGAAACCAGCACCGGCATCCTCAACCCGCTGCCGGAGATCGCCCAGGTCATCGCGCAACACGGCAAACGCCTGATCATCGACGCCATGAGCTCCTTTGGCGCGCTGCCGATCGACGCGCAACAGGTGCCGTTCGACGCACTGATCGCCGCCTCGGGCAAATGCCTGGAAGGCGTACCGGGCATGGGCTTCGTCTTCGCTCGCAAGGAAGCCCTGGCCGATGCCGCCGGCAACTCGCATTCGCTGGCGATGGACTTGTTCGACCAGCACAGCTACATGGCCAAGACCGGCCAGTGGCGCTTCACCCCGCCGACCCACGTGGTCGCCGCGCTGCACGAAGCCCTGTTGCAATACAACGAAGAAGGGGGCTTGCCCGCCCGGCATCAGCGCTACGCCAACAATTGCCAGGTGCTGCTCGATGACATGGCCAAACTGGGGCTGCGCAGCTTCCTGCCGGCCGACATCCAGGCGCCGATCATCGTCACCTTCCACGCGCCGAAAGACCCGCGTTATCAGTTCAAGGAATTTTACGAACGGGTCAAGGCCAAGGGTTTCATCCTCTACCCCGGCAAATTGACCCAGGTCGAAACGTTCCGCGTCGGCTGCATCGGCCACGTCAACCAGGCCGAGATGCACGCGGCCGTGGCGGCGGTGGCTGAAGTGCTGCGCGAGATGGAAGTGCTGGAAATCTGAACCAACAGACACCGCCGTCCCCTGTAGGAGCGAGGCTTGCCCGCGAACACAGGCGACGCGGTCAGTCGTCAAACCTCATCATCGTTCGTTCGCGGGCAAGTCGGATCGCCGAACCGCTCGCTCCTACAAGGGATACGTCACATGAACTACACGAACCCAACCAAACTCCAGGCCGCCATCCTCGACTGGGCCGGCACCGTGGTCGACTTCGGCTCCTTTGCCCCCACCCAGATTTTCGTCGAGGCTTTCGCCGAGTTCGACGTCCAGGTCTCCATCGAAGAAGCCCGCGGGCCGATGGGCATGGGCAAATGGGACCACATCCGGACCCTGTGCGATCAGCCGCAAGTGGCCGAACGTTATCGCGCCGTGTTCGGCCGCACGCCGACCGACGATGACGTCACCGCCATCTACAAACGCTTCATGCCCTTGCAGATCGAGAAAATCGCCGAGCACTCGGCGCTGATTCCCGGCGCCCTGGACACAATCGCCAACCTGCGCCAGCAAGGCATCAAGATCGGCTCCTGCTCCGGCTACCCGAAACAGGTCATGGACAAGGTGGTCGAGCTGGCCGCCACCAATGGTTACGTGGCCGATCACGTGGTCGCCACCGACGAAGTGCCCAACGGCCGCCCATGGCCGGCCCAGGCCCTGGCCAATGTGATCGCCCTGGGGATCGATGATGTCGCGGCGTGCGTGAAGATCGACGATACCGTGCCGGGCATTCTCGAAGGCCGTCGCGCCGGCATGTGGACTGTGGCGCTGATCTGCTCGGGCAACGCGCTGGGCCTGGACTACGAAGGTTATCGTGCCCTCGGCAGCGACCAACTGGCCAGCGAGCGCAAGCGCATCCACGGGATGTTCGAAGGCTCGCGCCCGCACTACATGATCGACACCATCACCGACTTGCCGCAAGTGATCGCCGACATCAACCAGCGCCTGGCCAAGGGCGAAATGCCGCAAAGCAGCTGATCCACCGCCTCCCCCTGTAGGAGCTGGCTTGCCAGCGAAGGCGTCAGACCAGTCAACATTTACGTTGAATGTGATGGCCCCTTCGCTGGCAAGCCAGCTCCTACAGTGCTCAGAGCATTGAATCCCCTCTCCTCTGAGGCAAACCCGGCGAAACAGGATTACAGTTAAAGGCACATCGTCGACCCAGAACGGTGGCCTGACCCGTCCTGTGAGGAACGCCGCATGCCCTGGAAAAATTCCGACTCACGCTACAGCACCGTGTCGATCACGCTGCACTGGTTGATGCTGGTCCTGCTGGCGCTGGTCTATGCCTGTATCGAATTTCGCGGGATCTTTCCCAAAGGCAGCGGCGGTCGCACGCTGATCACCGAATCGCACTTCATGCTGGGGTTGACCGTGTTCGTGCTGGTCTGGCTGAGACTATTCGCCCGCAGCCTCGGTCCGGCACCGCAGATCTTCCCGGCCTCCCCCCGCTGGCAAACCGTGCTGGCGAAATTGATGCACTGGGCGTTGTACCTGTTCATGATCGCCATGCCGATGCTGGGCTGGCTGGTCACCAGTGCCAAAGGCCATCAAGTGATGTTCTATGGCTTCGATTTGCCGCTGCTGATCGCGGAGGACAAGGCGCTGGCCAAGCAGATCCAGGGCTGGCATGAACTCGGCGGCACCCTGGGTTACTGGCTGATCGGCCTGCATGCCCTGGCGGGGATTTATCACCATTATGTGGTGCGAGATAACACGTTGCTGCGGATGATACCCAAGCGAGTGAACCGTAATACCTGAGGCCAACGGGAACCTGTGGGGGCGGCGTATTTCAGGTAGCTGGGCTGAACCCCCGCCGGCCCTGCAAGCCGCCGGTATGGATGAAAATCAGACGCGTGCCCTGGGTAAATTTTCCGGCGTCGACTTGCTGTTTAAGTGCCAGCAGCGCTTTGCCGGTGTACAGCGGCTCGAGGGGGATGCCACTGTCCCTTTCGGTCTGTTCGATGAATTCCAGTAGCGGTGGATCGACCTTGGCAAAGCCACCCCGGCTGGCATCCAGCAGTTCATAGCCGGCATCGACCGACCCCGCTTCCTGCACAATCCCCTGCACCTGCTGCGCCACCGCCATGCTCGTCGGGTACCGCCAACGCGCCGTAAACCCGATGCTCGCCCGCTTCGGCCAACACCAGGCCGGCCAGGGTGGTGCCGGTGCCGCAGGCCAGCCACCAGCCGTCGAGTCGTTCCAGCCCAGACCGCTCAACTGCGCGCTGACCATCGCTTTGAGCGGCATGCAGCCCTTGGCGCCCGGCAAACCGCCGCCGCCTTCCGGCACCGGCTGCAGCTCGGGATACTGTGCCTGCCATGGCTGCCAGAAACCGGGCTCGTGCCGCGCGCGATAACCGCCATACCCCAACCAGTGCAACTGCATGCCGAATGCTTGCAAGTCCTTCACCGTGGGGGTGTCTTGCGGGTGACCGCGCAGCAGGCCGACCGTGGGGAAACCGAAGCGTTTGCCGGCAGCGGCCAAGGCATGCAGGTGATTGGAGTGGGCGCCACCGAGGCTGATGATGCCCTTGGCACCGGCCCGGTCTGCGGCTTTGAGGTGTTCGCTGAGTTTGAACCACTTGTTGCCGCTGATCAGCGGGTCGATCTGGTCGAGGCGCAGGATGGCGACTTCGATATTGGCCTGGGTTAGCCAGTCGAGATCAAGGTGGTCGAGGGGGGCTCGGCGGAGCCAAGTATTGCTGGGGAGAAGCATTGATGCCGGCTCTGGGTGAAGAGCCGGCATATTAGCAGCCTTGAGGACGTCGTCGCGGGCTTGCCCGCGAAAGCCATTGGCACGCTCGGCCTGCCTGTTACAACTGCGCAGCCAACCGCGAACCCTGGTTGATCGCCCGCTTCGCATCCAGCTCCGCAGCCACATCCGCGCCGCCGATCAGATGCACGTTCTGCCCCGCTGCCACCAGGCCGTCATGCAGTTCACGCAGCGGATCCTGCCCGGCGCAGATCACGATGTTGTCCACCGGCAACACCTGCGGTTCGCCGGTTTCGCCGATGCGGATGTGCAAGCCCTGGTCGTCGATCTTCAGGTATTCGACGCTGTTGAGCATCTGCACCTGCTTGTTTTTCAGACCGGTGCGGTGAATCCAGCCGGTGGTCTTGCCCAGGCCGTCGCCGACCTTGGAGGCCTTGCGTTGCAGCAGGTACACCTCACGGGCCGGTGCATGGGGCTGGGCCTTGATGCCGGCCACCCCGCCACGGGCTTCAAGGTGGGTATCGATGCCCCATTCCTTCCAGAACGCTTCACGGTCCTGGCTGGTGGCCACCCCCTGGTGCACCAGGAACTCCGACACATCGAAGCCGATCCCGCCGGCGCCGATCACCGCGACACGCTTGCCCACCGGTTTGCGCTCGAGGATCACGTCCAGGTAGCTCAGCACCTTGGCGTTCTCCACGCCTGGAATCGCCGGGGTCCGCGGGGCGATGCCGGTGGCGAGGATGACCTCGTCGTAACCGCCTGCGACCAGTTGCGCCACATCGACCCGGGTGTTCAGGCACACCTCGACATGGGTGGTCTGCAGCTTGCGGTTGAAGTAGCGCAGGGTTTCGAAGAACTCTTCCTTGCCCGGTACACGCTTGGCGATGTTGAACTGGCCACCGATTTCACTGGCCGAATCGAACAGCGTCACCTGATGGCCACGCTCGGCGGCCACGGTCGCTGCGGACAGACCGGCAGGGCCGGCACCGACCACGGCGATTTTCTTGATCTGCTGTACCGGCAGGTAATTGAGTTCGGTCTCATGGCAGGCCCGCGGGTTCACCAGGCAGCTGGTCAACTTACCGCCGAAGGTGTGATCGAGGCAGGCCTGGTTGCAGCCGATGCAGGTGTTGATTTCATCGGCACGGCCGGCGGCGGCCTTGTTGACGAAGTCCGGGTCGGCGAGGAAGGGGCGCGCCATGGACACCATGTCGGCATCGCCTTCGGCCAGGATCTGCTCGGCGACGTCCGGGGTGTTGATGCGGTTGGTGGTGATCAGCGGAATGTTCACCGAGCCGCGCAGCTTGGCCGTGACTTTGCTGAACGCACCGCGCGGCACCTTGGTGGCGATGGTCGGGATACGTGCTTCGTGCCAGCCGATGCCGGTGTTGATGATCGTCGCGCCAGCCTGCTCGATGGCCTGGGCCAACTGCACGATTTCTTCCCAGGTGCTGCCGCCTTCCACCAGGTCGAGCATCGACAGGCGGAAGATGATGATGAAATTCGGGCCGACCGCTTCGCGCACCCGACGCACGATCTCGACCGGCAGGCGCATGCGGTTTTCGTAGCTGCCGCCCCAACGGTCGGTGCGGTGGTTGGTGTGCGCGGCGAGGAACTGGTTAATGAAATAACCTTCCGAGCCCATGATCTCGACGCCGTCGTACTCGGCTGTTTGCGCCAGGGTCGAGCAGGTGACGAAATCGCTGATCTGCTTCTCGATGCCCTCCTCGTCCAGTTCCCTGGGCTTGAACGGGTTGATCGGCGCCTGGATCGCACTCGGCGCGACCTGTTTCGGGCTGTAGGCATAACGGCCGGCATGGAGGATCTGCATGCAGATCTTGCCGCCCGCCTCGTGCACCGCGCGGGTCACGATCCGGTGCTTGAGCGCTTCTTCCTCGGTGGTCAGCTTGGCCGCTCCGGAATACACCCCGCCCTCATCGTTCGGGCCGATACCGCCGGTGACCATCAGGCCCACGCCGCCCCGGGCACGCTCGGCGAAGTACGCGGCCATGCGCTCGAAACCGCCGGGTTTCTCCTCAAGGCCGGTGTGCATCGAGCCCATCAGGGTGCGGTTGCGCAACGTGGTGAAACCCAGGTCCAGCGGGGCCAACAGGTTTGGGTAATGAGCGGCGGCCATCGGTAACTCCACAACGAACGATCACGGAAAAAGTCTGGGTGCTCTTTGGCAGCCCTCTGTCATGTGCCACAGACTATGAGCACTCCACCGCTCGCTCAATGACCGTAACTGACAACTTATTGATCCAAATGCGCAGTGCCCCTTGGCAAGCGCCGGCATGGGCCCTACCCTAGTCAGCGAACCCGCACACGGCCGTTGACTGTTTTCCCATGCGCAAACTTCTGTACCTGACCTTCTCCATGGCATTGATTGCCGCCCTCACGACCTACGCGATGTGGGCCGCGGACCGTCCGGTGGGTCACTACCTGTCGGACCTGCGTATCGACGTCGCCGTCGATCAAGGCACACCCGCCGATCGCGGCAACCTGCTGGGCATCCAGCCCGAGCTGTTTCCCACCGACTACCAAAGCTCCGAGCGCTTGCACCGCAAGCTCGCGGCCTATTTGCAGAAGGCCCGGGACCAGGGCCTGCTGAATGAAAAAACCATCGTCGTGCTGCCGGAACACATCGGCACCTGGCTGATGGTCAGCGGCGAGAAAGATGAGCTGTACCAGGCCACGACCCTCAAGGAAGCCATGAACTGGCTGGCGGCGAGCAATCCCTTGAAGTTCGTCCGCGCCCTGATCGGTGCCAGGGGCGACAGCCGCCTGGACGACGCTCACCTGCGGATGAAAGCCAAAGGCATGGCCAAGGACTACCAGGCCTTGTTCGGCGGCCTGGCCAAAGAATTCCAGGTAACCCTGGTGGCGGGCTCCATCGTGTTGCCCGAGCCCGTGATCATCGATGGCAGGCTGAAAATCGGCGGCGGCGCGCTGTATAACAGCAGCGTGGTATTCGGCCGTGACGGCCTGCCGATCGGCCAACCCCAGCGCCAGATGCACCCGGTGTTCGATGAACATGACGTCATCGCGGCCAATGGCGAGCGCACGCCCGGCGTCGTCGATACCCCGGCGGGACGCCTGGGGGTGCCTGATCGGCCAGCGACAGCTGGTACCCGGACGCCTACCGCAAGCTTGACGCTCAGGGCGCGAAGTTCGTCGCGGTGCCGGCCTTCGTGACCGGGCGCGGCACTTGGGATAAACCGTGGCGCGGCTATAAGGGCTTGTCGACGCCCGGCTCCGTCAGCCTCAAGGCCGGGGAGCTGAGCGAAGGCCAGGCCTGGCATCACTTGACCCTGACCGCTCAACCGCCCAGCAGCCAGGCGATCGCCGGCATGAGCGTGTTCCTGCGCGGCCAGTTCTGGGACCAGGGCAGTGCCGGGCAGAGCTTTCATCAGCAGCAACGGCCAGCATTTCGCCGATGGCAATGCCCGTGGCGCGCGTTTACTGAACCTGTGGTTATAAACCATGAAACCCTTGCCGATGCGACTGGGCGATCTGTCGGTGGGCTTTGTGCACAGCCTGGCCGACGCCGTGCGCAGTCACGGTGCAGACCCACAGCCCTTGCTCGAGCAGTATGGCCTTGACGCGGCGCGCCTGAGCGAAGCCGGCGCCCGGCTCTCGATCCCGCGCTACATGCGCCTGGGTCACAGCGCCATTCAACTGACCGGTGACCCGGCATTGGGTTTGCGCATGGGCCAGCTCAGTCGCCTGAGCCAGGCCGGCCTGGCCGGCGTCACCGCTGCCCAGGCGCCGACGGTGCGAGAAGCGGCGCGCTGCCTGATTCGTTTCGAAGCCTTGTACGGCTCCAACTATCGCGGCCAATCGAGCTTTCATGAGGACGCCCAGGGCGCCTGGCTGCGCTTCTATTCCATCAGTCCTTACAACGCCTACAACCGCTTCGTGGTGGATTCGATCATCGCCGGCTGGTTGCAGCAACTGTCCAGCGTCAGCCCTGACCCGCTGCGCGCCGAACGCATCGAGATCGAGTTTCAAGCGCCGGATTACCGAGAGACGTATGCCGTGCTGGGCGACTGTCCGATCCAGTTCGGTGCCGAACACAATCAACTGCGCCTGAGCCTGGCCAGCCTGGCTCAGCGCAATCCGCTGCACTGCCCGAGCACCTGGCGGCACTTGCTGCAACTGTGCGAACGGGAACTGGAGCAATTGACACGCACCCGCAGCCTGCGTGAACGCATCACTCAGTTGCTGGGGCCGTTGCTCAATGGTGGCCGGGAGCCCGACCTGGAAGAAGTGGCGGCACGCCTGAAGCTGCCGACCTGGACCTTGCGCCGCAAACTGGCAGAGGAAGGCACGCAATTTCGCGCGATCCTCAATGACACGCGCCGCGACCTGGCCATGACCTACATCCGCGACACCGAACTGGCGTTCGGAGAAATCGCCTACCTGCTGGGTTTTGCCTCAGCCGAAGCCTTTCAACGGGCCTTCAAACGCTGGAATGGCCAGACCCCCGGCGAGTTTCGCCGAAGTCATAGGAAAACAGCCTGAAGCTGCAAGCGATCAGCGACGAGCTTGAAGCCTGGAAGCGCTCGTTTACAGCTCGGTCGCGTCTTCGGCGGGTTCCAGCGGGTCGAGTTCGAACGCCTGATATTCGAGCAGTTCTTCTTGATATTCGTCCATTTTCAATCCCCCACGTTTGTTTGAAAAAAATGCCTGAATAAGTGACCTGCGCACTGAGCATAAAGTGCCCACGTGAAAGAAAAATGACGCAGGCAAGACGCTACGCGGCTACTTGATAAAACGTAGCAGGGGATCGGGAATTTATCACAGGATTTTTTCGATTCTGGCCGCAGAACTGTGACCAGGATTGACGCGGGTCAATGCTGAAAGTGGTCGGGGATCGGCGCCGTGCAGCCCGATCCCGTCACATGATTACTGGGCAGTGACCGGCATGGCCGGAATCGGCTCGGTCGGTGGCGGCAGGCTGGAGTCCGCCGATGCGCTCCCCGTTTCGGTGGAGGTTGCCGGTTCGCTGTTATCCGCCGGGGTGATCGGTGCGGTTTCAGGCGGCGGTGCCACCGGCTCCGAGGCCGCAGGTGCCGGTTCCGCTGGCTGTACAGGTTCTTGGGCCGGCGCGGGAGCAGGCTCTGCTGCCGGTGCCGGGGTCGGCGCCAATTGAGCCGGTGCGGCCTTGGCTTCAGGCATGCCCAGGTCGGTTTTCGGCTTTTCCTTGATGTGCGCAGCCTTTTTCGCTTCCGGCGGCAGGAACATCTCGACCAGGGCGAAGAAACGCTCGTAGAACTTGGCCGAGGAGACGGTTTCGCTGGCGACCTTGACCATCGAGTCGTCGGACGAGCCGATCGGCATCGATACCGAACCCAGCACACCCACGCCGAGGCTCGCGGAGTTGTTGGTCTTTTTCAGCGCATAGCGATCCTGCAGGGCGTTGGCGAACATGGTCGCATGATGCCCCTCGGTGCCGTCATCGGCGCAGACCACACTGAAGCTGATCTCCATGTGGGTATCGCCGGTCTGCTGGAAACTCTTGTGGCCGCTGACCAGTTTCGGGTCGCTGCTGGTGATGATATAGCCCTGGCTGAGCAACGCCCGCCGGGCGGCCTCGCAAGTCTGGGCATCGGTTACCGGGTAGTTGCGGGAAAAGGTACCGGAGTCATCGAAGTTCTCATGCTCATAGATGGCGGCCTTTTCCGACGAGCAGCCGGCAGCGGCGGCCATTACCAGAGCCAGCCCGACGACATGCATGGGAATTGATTTAGACATTGAACATCCTGAAGAAACGGTCCGGGGCGTATTGTGCAACAGATCAATGCTTAGCGTCGCACCGATTGGTGTCTTAAAACGGTTACACGACTAGTGACCGTTTATGGCCGGGAAAGTCGCACAGGATTGCGGATTCCTGATGGCAGGTGAAAAATTTGATTTTGTTGATAAAAAAACCCCCGGCCTATCGGCCGGGGGTTTTTGTGTTGCGCAACACTCAATCAAACATCAGAACCGCTCGATGTCCGCTTCGGCTTCCAGCTGCTTGCGGTAAGCCGCAAAGTCTTGCTGGCCAATGCGCGAGGCGAGGTAGCGACGGTACTCGGCCTTCTCTTCATCGGTCGGTGCCGCTGCTTCGTTCACGCCATTGAGACGCACGATCACCAGGCTGCCATCGGCCAGGGTCACGCTGCTGAAGGTCGGTTTGTCCTTCGCGGCGGGTTTTGGCATGCGGAACAGCGCCTGCAGCACAGTCGGGTCGATCCCTTCCTGAGCGCGAGTGGCGGCGGCGGTGACTTTCCAGTTCTGACCATCGATGGCCTGGTCCAGAGGGGTCTTGCCGTCGCGCAGGCTGGCGATCAACTCATCGGCCCTGGTCTTGGCGGCAGCACTGGCGTGCTCCTTGGCCAATTGCCCACGGATCGCGGCAGACACGGCTTCGAGCGGCAGTTGCGCCGGCTTGAGGTGTTCCTTGGCGCGCAGCACGATCACGGTTTCCGGGTCGAGCTCGATGGCGGTGCTGTTGGCACCCTCATCCAGCACTTCAGGACTGAATGCAGCAGTGATCACGGCACGGTTGGCCGCCACACCTTCGCCGCCTTCACGGCCGAACGGCTTGGAGGTGTGCACGGTCAGCTTCAAGTCTTGCGCCGGCTGGGCCAGGTCGGAGGCCTCGAACGCCGAGTCTTCCAGTTGCTTGGTCGCCTCGACGAAACGCTGTTCGACCTGCTGGGTTTTCAGCTCGCGGGTCAGCTTGTCTTTCAGGCTGGCGAAGGTTGGAACCTGCGGCGCTTCGACACCCAGCAGCTTGATCAGGTGGAAACCGAAGTCGGTGCGAACCGGCTCCGAGACCTGATCCTTGGCCAACGCGTACAGCGCTGTTTCAAAGGCTGGATCGTAGACACCCGGGCCTGCGAAACCGAGGTCACCGCCATTGTTGGCCGAACCCGGGTCCTGGGAGAATTCCTTGGCCAGGGCTTCGAAGTTCTCGCCCTTGGCCAGGCGTGCCTGGACCTCTTCGATCTTCGCCTTGGCTTGCGCCTCGGTCACCTTGTCGTTCACTTCGATCAGAATGTGCGCGGCCCGACGCTGTTCGGACAGGTTCGCGGTTTCTTTCTGATACGCCTCTTGCAGGTCTTCGTCCTTGACGCTGACCTGATCGAAGAAGGACGACTTCTTCAATTCGAGGTAATCGATGACCACCTGGTCCGGCGTCATGAATTCCTTGGCGTGTTCGTCGTAGTAGGCTTTGACTTCGTCGTCGTTCAGCTTCACAGCTGACGGGTCGACCTTGACGTTCAGGGAAGCGAAATCGCGGGTCTGTTTTTCCAGACGGGCGAAGGCCAGCACCTGTGCGTCGGTGACGAAACCGCTGCCTGCCAGACCGGCGCGCAGCTGACCGATCAGCATTTCCTGAGCCAGCATCTGGCGGAATTGCAGGCGGCTGTAGCCGAGTTGACGGATGACCTGGTCGAAACGCTCGGCGCTGAACGCACCGTCCACCTGGAATTCAGGCGTTTGCAGGATCACCTGGTCCAACGCCGCTTCGGAAAAAGCGAAGTCGGATTTTTCTGCGCCTTGCAGCAGCAGCTTGCGATCGATCAAGCCTTTGAGGGCCGATTCGCGCAACATTTTTTCGTCGAGCAACGAAGCATCGAAATCCTTGCCCAGCTGTTGCATGAGTTGACGGCGTTGCATATCGACCGCCTGGCTCAGCTCGCTCTGACTGATTTCTTCACCATTGACCTTGGCCGCGTTCTGACTGTTGGTCGTGGCCTGGAAAATGGCTTCGACACCGGTGAACGCCATCAGTACAACGATGATCCCGATGATGGTCTTGGCAATCCAGCCTTGTGAATTGTCCCTGATATTCTGCAGCATGCGTCCCCCAGAAACGGTTGAACTTCAAAATTAGGCAACCGTGGAGCGTGGGTAGAATCCGGATAGAAGAAAGGCGCATCCGAGGATGCGCCTTCTCGTAACTGGCGGAGCGGATCGAGGGCTCGAACGTGCGACCCTCGGTGTCTCGGCACGGCGACTCGCCGACTGGACTACCGCTCCGCTGCCAGGTCAGGCTTGACCCCGACCCGGATAGGCAAAAACCTGAATCGAACTTAGTTGACAGCTTCTTTCAGTGCTTTACCGGCTTTGAAACCTGGTTTTTTGGCGGCTGCGATTTCCAGCGTCTTACCGGTCTGCGGGTTACGACCAATGCGAGCTGGACGATCGGTGACGGAGAACGTACCGAAACCCACCAGAACAACAGAGTCGCCAGCCTTGAGAGCGCCAGTGACGGATTCGATTACAGCGTCCAGCGCACGGCCAGCAGCAGCTTTCGGGATATCAGCGGATGCAGCGATAGCATCAATCAGTTCCGACTTGTTCACTCTAAGTCCCCTTATATCTATTTGAGTATGATTCTAAGTTTTTTGGTAAAAGCAAAAAAACGAGTGCTGAATGGCCTACAGACACTGAAGAGCCGCTTTATAACAAGGGCTCTAAAAAGCGTCAACAAGCCCCCCAGGCAAATACGTACTAATGCGTGCTAATTCTTTCCTTAGAGTCAGACTCGCGTTTTTCATCCTTTGCAACAATCTCTGGAGCCACATCAGGCAAGGGCTCCGGCGCGTATTGCAGCGCAATTTGCAGGACCTCGTCAATCCATTTAACCGGTTTAATCTGAAGATCGGCTTTGATATTGTCAGGAATTTCCTTCAAATCGCGTACGTTCTCTTCAGGAATGATCACCGTCTTGATTCCACCACGGTGAGCCGCGAGCAGTTTCTCTTTCAGACCGCCAATCGCCAGCACCTGGCCACGCAGGGTGATTTCACCGGTCATGGCGACGTCTGCGCGTACCGGAATCCCGGTCAATGCCGAGACCAGGGCCGTGCACATGCCTACACCGGCGCTAGGGCCATCCTTCGGGGTCGCCCCTTCCGGCATGTGGATGTGCGTGTCGCGCTTCTCGTGGAAGTCCAGGGGGATCCCCAGGCTCTTCGCGCGGCTGCGCACCACGGTCAAGGCCGCCGTGATCGACTCGACCATCACGTCACCCAGGGAACCGGTCTTGATCAGTTGCCCCTTGCCGGGAACGACCGCGGCTTCGATGGTCAGCAACTCGCCGCCCACCTGCGTCCACGCCAGGCCGGTGACCTGGCCGACCTGATCCTGGGATTCGGCCAGGCCGTAGCGGAATTTACGCACGCCGAGGAAATGCTCCAGCATGTCGGCCGTGACCTTCACCGAGAAGCGTTTTTCCATCGCATGCTCTTTGACCGCCTTGCGGCAAACCTTGGCAATCTGGCGCTCCAGCCCCCGTACACCGGCTTCGCGGGTGTAGTAGCGGATGATGTCGCGGATCGCTTCGGCGTCGAATTCGAGCTCGCCTTTCTTCAAACCGTTGGCCGTGATCTGCTTCGGCGAAAGGTATTTGACGGCGATGTTGATCTTCTCGTCTTCGGTGTAGCCCGGCAGACGAATCACTTCCATCCGGTCCAGCAGCGCCGGCGGAATGTTCATGGAGTTCGAGGTGCACAGGAACATCACGTCGGACAGGTCGTAGTCGACTTCCAGATAGTGATCGTTGAAGTTGTGGTTCTGCTCGGGATCGAGCACTTCCAGCAACGCCGAGGCCGGATCGCCGCGCATGTCGCTGCCCATCTTGTCGATTTCATCGAGCAGGAACAGCGGGTTGCGCACCCCCACTTTAGTCATCTTTTGAATCAATCTTCCCGGCATCGAACCGATGTAAGTCCGGCGATGACCGCGGATTTCCGCTTCATCGCGCACACCGCCGAGGGCCATGCGCACGAATTTGCGGTTGGTGGCGTGGGCAATCGACTCCGCCAGCGAGGTTTTACCCACCCCCGGAGGACCGACCAGGCACAACACCGGACCGCGAATCTTCTTCACGCGCTTTTGCACGGCGAGGTATTCGAGGATCCGCTCTTTGACTTCTTCCAGGCCGTAGTGGTCGGCGTCGAGGATGTCTTCGGCACGAGCCAGGTCCAGACGCACCTTGCTTTGCGCCTTCCACGGCACCTGGACCAGCCAGTCGATGTAGGAACGCACCACGGTCGCTTCCGCGGACATGGGCGACATTTGTTTCAGCTTGTTCAGCTCGCCCTGGGCCTTGGCCAGGGCATCCTTCGGCAGACCGGCGGCATCGATGCGCTTTTTCAGCTCTTCGATTTCGTTGTGGCCTTCGTCGCTGTCGCCGAGTTCTTTCTGAATGGCCTTCATCTGCTCATTCAGGTAGTACTCGCGCTGGCTGCGCTCCATTTGTTTCTTGACGCGACCGCGAATGCGTTTTTCAACTTGCAGCAGGTCGATCTCGGCATCCAGCAACGCCAGGACGTGTTCGACCCGGGCCGACAAATCGATGATTTCGAGGATCTCCTGCTTCTGCTCGATCTTCAGGGCCATGTGCGCGGCCATGGTGTCGACCAGGCGGCCTGGCTCGTCGATGCTGTTGAGCGACGACAGGACTTCAGCCGGGACTTTCTTGCCCAGCTGCACATATTGTTCGAACTGAGCCAGCAAGCTGCGCACAAACACTTCCGACTCGCGCTCGGGCGCGTCGGTTTCGTCGATCAGCGAGACTTCGGCGCGGCAATGGCCGTCGACTACGCTGAAGCGCTCCACGGCGCCCCGCTGCTCACCTTCGACCAAAACCTTGACCGTGCCGTCAGGCAGCTTGAGCAGCTGCAGAACGGTCGCAATGGTACCTACGCGATAGAGTGCATCTTCACCGGGATCGTCGTCAGCAGGGTTTCTCTGAGCCAGCAGAAGGATCTGCTTGTCGCCGGTCATCGCTGCCTCGAGGGCTTCGATGGATTTCTCGCGCCCCACGAACAGCGGGATAACCATGTGCGGATAAACCACAACATCACGCAATGGCAGGAGAGGCAATTCGATGGTCGTCTTCATGATTTCGCCTCTACGGCGGCCGTAAGGCCGTAAACAGATGGATGTCAGCTTGAAACCAAGATGGGGGCTGGTTTGGAAAAAAACAAGCGGATAAAAGAATGGCTTAAAAGATTGCGGTCTGTCGTGGGCCTGACGTGTTCAGGTTAGACATTAAAATCGTGTCGGCTGGGCGCCTTCGCTGGCAAGCCAGCTCCTACACCACAATAGCAAAGGGGCCCGAAGGCCCCTTCTGTGTTCCAGCAGCGTGACGCTTAGGCGTCTGGCGCTGCCTTGGCAGCCGGCTCACTGTTTTCGTAGATATACAGTGGCTTGGACTTGCCTTCTATGACGCTTTCGTCGATCACGACTTTACTCACCTCGGACTGCGAGGGAATTTCGTACATGGTGTCGAGCAGGACGCCTTCGAGGATCGAACGCAGTCCACGGGCACCGGTCTTGCGTTCCAGGGCACGTTTGGCGACCGATTTCAGCGCGTCGGCGCGGAATTCCAGGTCTACGCCTTCCATCTCGAACAGCTTGGCATACTGCTTGGTCAGCGCATTTTTCGGCTCGGTGAGAATCTGCATCAACGCAGCTTCGTCAAGCTCGTCCAACGTGGCCAGGACCGGCAGACGACCGACGAATTCCGGGATCAGACCGAACTTGACCAGATCGTCAGGTTCGACTTCACGCAGGGATTCACCGACTTTCTTGCCTTCTTCCTTGCTGCGCACTTCTGCGTTGAAACCGATGCCGCCCTTGGTGGAACGGTTTTGGATAACCTTTTCCAGACCGGAGAACGCACCACCGCAGATGAACAGGATGTTACGGGTGTCGACCTGAAGGAATTCCTGCTGCGGATGCTTGCGACCGCCCTGGGGCGGAACGGAAGCGACCGTGCCTTCGATCAACTTCAGCAGGGCCTGCTGCACGCCTTCACCGGAAACGTCCCGGGTGATCGACGGGTTGTCAGACTTGCGCGAGATCTTGTCGATCTCATCGATGTAGACAATGCCCATCTGGGCCTTTTCCACGTCGTAATCGCACTTCTGCAGCAGCTTCTGAATGATGTTCTCGACATCTTCACCCACGTAACCCGCCTCGGTGAGGGTGGTTGCGTCGGCGATGGTGAACGGAACGTTCAGCAAGCGGGCCAGGGTTTCGGCAAGCAGGGTTTTACCCGAGCCTGTCGGGCCGATCAGCAAGATGTTGCTCTTGCCGAGTTCGACGTCGTCATTCTTCTTGTCACGCTGGTTCA
The DNA here is from genome assembly GCF_002029345.1 of Pseudomonas sp. VI4.1. NCBI lineage: Bacteria > Pseudomonadati > Pseudomonadota > Gammaproteobacteria > Pseudomonadales > Pseudomonadaceae > Pseudomonas > Pseudomonas sp. VI4.1. The sequence goes on along the minus strand of NZ_MULM01000138.1, from coordinate 33,524 downwards.
AGCGCTTGTAGTGGTTGTACACCGCTACGGCCAGAACCTTTTTCGCACGTTCCTGACCAATCACGTACTGATCAAGGATGCCGCTGATTTCTTTAGGCGAAGGCAATTTATGCGCGCTGCTCTCGGCCTGGGCTTCCTGCACCTCCTCACGGATGATGTCATTGCACAGGTCGACGCACTCGTCGCAAATGAAGACCGAGGGGCCGGCAATCAATTTGCGTACTTCATGCTGGCTTTTGCCGCAGAAGGAGCAATAGAGCAATTTGCCGTTGTCCTCGCCGTTGCGGGTGTCAGTCATTCGTTCGATCCAAATCCGATAGGCTTGCAACACAAGATGAAGGCTATTGCGGGCTTTTTCAAGCCCGCAGGTGGCCAGACAAGCCGACCGACCCTATTTTGAGCTGCTTTTAAGCGGGGCGCTGGTCGATCACTTGATCGATCAACCCGTATTCACGGGCGGCTTCTGCACTCATGAAGTTGTCGCGGTTGGTGTCGCGCTCGATCTCTTCGAGCGTGTGTCCACTGTGCTTGGCCATCAACGTGTTGAGACGCTCGCGAATGAAGAGGATTTCCTTGGCATGGATTTCGATATCCGACGCCTGGCCCTGGAAACCGCCCAGTGGCTGGTGAATCATCACACGCGAGTTCGGCAGGCAGTAACGCTTGCCGGCGGCACCGGCCGTCAGCAGGAACGCGCCCATGCTGCACGCCTGACCGATACAGGTGGTCGACACGTTGGGCTTGATGAACTGCATGGTGTCGTAGATCGACATGCCCGCCGTCACCGAACCGCCCGGGGAGTTGATGTAGAGATGGATGTCCTTGTCCGGGTTTTCCGCTTCAAGGAACAGCAGCTGCGCGCAAATCAGGTTGGCCATGTAGTCCTCTACCGGCCCAACCAGGAAGATCACTCGCTCCTTGAGAAGACGCGAGTAGATGTCATAGGCGCGCTCGCCGCGAGCGGATTGCTCGACAACCATCGGGACCAGGCCGCCTGCGGCCTGGATATCAGAGTTCTGCTGAATATAAGAATTACGGAACATGCTCTGCAGTCGCTCCCAAATAGTTTTGTCTTGAATACGCATAAGCAGCTCGAGAGCTGGCTTATGGTGTGTACTTCTAACGCAAAATCAATCAGTCGGCTTGTGGAGCTTCTACCGGCTTGACCGCTTCTTCGTAAGAGACCGATTTATCGGTCACGCTAGCTTTCTGCAGAACAGTATCCACAACTTGTTCTTCAAGCACAACCGAGCGGACTTCGTTCAGCTGCTGGTCGTTCTTGTAGTACCAGGACACAACCTGCTCTGGCTCCTGGTAGGCCGAAGCCATTTCCTGGATCATTTCGCGAACGCGGGCTTCGTCAGGCTTGAGGTCGAATTGCTTGACCACTTCAGCCACGATCAGGCCCAGGACTACGCGGCGCTTGGCTTGTTCTTCGAACAGCTCGGCCGGCAGTTGGTCAGGCTTGATGTTGCCGCCGAACTGTTGAACAGCCTGCACGCGCAGACGGTCGACTTCGTTGGACAGCAGCGCCTTTGGCACTTCGATCGGGTTGGTCTCGAGCAGACCGTCCATGACCTGGTTCTTGACCTTGGATTTGATCGCCTGACGCAGTTCGCGCTCCATGTTCTTGCGAACTTCGGTGCGGAAGCCTTCCAGACCGGTTTCCTTGATGCCGAATTGAGCGAAGAATTCTTCGTTCAGCTCTGGCAGTTTTGGCTCGGAAACAGTGTTCACGGTCACGGTGAACTCAACGGCTTTGCCTGCCAGGTCGAGGTTCTGATAGTCCTCGGGGAAGGTCAGGTTCAGCACGCGCTCTTCGCCGGCCTTGGCGCCAACCAGGCCGTCTTCGAAGCCAGGGATCATGCGGCCGGAACCCAGCACCAGCTGAGTGCCTTTGGCGGAACCGCCGGCGAACACTTCTCCGTCGACCTTGCCGACGAAATCGATGTTCAGCTGGTCTTCGTTCTGGGCAGCGCGATCGGCCACTTCAAAACGGGTGTTCTGCTTGCGCAGCACGTCCAGCATCTTGTCCAGGTCGGCATCGGCCACGTCGGCGCTCAGGCGCTCGACTGCGATACCTTCGAAGCCGGCAACGGTGAACTCAGGGAACACTTCGAAAACCGCGACGTATTCCAGGTCCTTGCCCGCTTCGATCGATTTAGGCTCGATCGACGGCGCGCCGGCCGGGTTCAGCTTTTGCTCGACAACCGCTTCGTAGAACGAAGACTGGATCACGTCGCCTACCGCTTCCTGGCGCGCATCGGCACCGAAACGACGCTTGATTTCGCTCATCGGCACTTTGCCTGGACGGAAACCAGCGATCTTGGCCTTTTGGGCAGTCTGCTGCAGACGCTTGTTGACCTGAGTCTCGATGCGCTCAGCCGGCACGGTGATGCTCATGCGGCGCTCAAGAGCAGAAGTATTTTCAACAGAAACTTGCATGGATATTCCTCGTTGCACAGACGTTAGCCGGCCGTTTCCGACCCCAGAATCAAGGGCATGCATTCTAGTGGGTCAAACTCAAGAAGTCACCCTACTGAAAACGGGTAAAAAAGCAGCAGGCAATTTATAGGCGGGGACAAACGGTTATGCCTCGCCCTGTTAGCAAATACAGTCAATCAGGCCAAGGCTCTGCCGCAGTCCTTCTATATATAGGAGGAAGCGGTCATGCACCCCTGACAGCGGGCGAATCGGCATCATCGAGAAACAAAAATGCGACGAGCCGACCTGCCCTCTCAACCCGGAACCCGCGGTTGCCTTGAAAATGTCGACTTCTAAAACAAAAACGGCGCAGCCCTTTTCAGGTGCTGCGCCGTTTTCTGCTATTAAATAGCGACTTGTATGGTGCGGACGGAGAGACTCGAACTCTCACACCTTGCGGCGCTGGAACCTAAATCCAGTGTGTCTACCAATTCCACCACATCCGCGTATCAAGCTTTTAAAGCAAAGGCGCCAGACTGTTAATCTGGCGCCTTTCTAAATATGGGGTGGACGAAGGGGATCGAACCCTCGACAACGGGAGTCACAATCCCGTGCTCTACCAACTGAGCTACGCCCACCATATTGCCATGTTGCGTTACTTGTGCCAAAGCTGCCTAATGGCGCACCCGGCAGGACTCGAACCTGCGACCATCCGCTTAGAAGGCGGATGCTCTATCCAGCTGAGCTACGGGCGCCTTGTTAATCTGTATTCTTGGACGATTACAAACTAAGTGCTTTCAGTCTCGCCGAATCAAACATCAACTCCGCTCAACCTTCTTAACCAGTGCTAGGCTGTGCCCGACAAGTGCGACGAATGTTATAGGTGACCCTGAAGGTCGTCAACTCTTTTTTAAAAAAAATTCATTTAATTAAAGGGGTTAGGGGAATTTGCAGACCAAGCGCCTTTGCCCTCACCTCCTGACATGCGAGAATGCGCTCTCTTTTTTTCACCTCTCGATGGTTAATCACGCGCAATGACTGCACAACTAATCGACGGCAAATCGATCGCCGCCAGCCTGCGCCAGCAGATCGCCAAACGCGTCACCGAGCGTCGCCAGCAAGGCCTGCGCACGCCCGGCCTCGCGGTGATCCTGGTCGGCAGCGATCCTGCCTCTCAGGTTTATGTCTCGCACAAGCGTAAAGACTGTGAAGAGGTCGGCTTTCTGTCCCAAGCTTATGACCTGCCTTCCGAAACCACTCAAGAAGCACTGACCGATCTGATCGATCGCCTGAACGACGACCCGGCAATCGACGGCGTTCTGCTTCAGCTGCCTTTACCTGAACACCTGGACGCCTCCCGGTTGCTGGAGCGCATTCGTCCGGACAAGGACGTCGACGGTTTCCACCCTTATAACGTCGGTCGCCTGGCCCAGCGTATTCCGTTGCTGCGTCCGTGCACCCCTAAAGGGATCATGGCGCTGCTGGAAAGCACCGGTGCCGATCTTTACGGGATGGACGCGGTGATTGTCGGCGCCTCCAACATCGTTGGCCGCCCGATGGCGATGGAGCTGTTGCTGGCTGGCTGCACCGTGACCGTCACCCACCGCTTTACCAAGGACCTGGCGGGCCACGTCGGCCGCGCCGACCTGGTCGTGGTGGCTGCCGGCAAGCCGGGGCTGGTGAAGGGCGAGTGGATCAAGGAAGGCGCGATCGTGATCGACGTCGGCATCAATCGCCAGGCAGACGGCAAGCTGGTGGGTGACGTGATCTACGACACCGCCCTGCCCCGCGCTGGCTGGATTACGCCGGTGCCGGGTGGCGTTGGCCCGATGACGCGCGCGTGCCTGCTGGAAAATACGCTGTATGCGGCGGAAACGCTGCACGGTTGATTGCGGTTAGGGGCGTTGCCGCCTTTTGTTGAACGTGTACATATCCGTTGCTGCGGGCATGGCCGCTGACGGTTCCGCTCTTACAGCGGGTCACTTTGAAAAGCGCAAAGTAACCCGCCGTAAGAGCGGAACCCTAAGTGGCCGTTACCGCGAAAACGGATATGTACCCGAACCGGAAGAGCCGCTTCCTCACAAACGAATACGCCCCCCCCCCCTCCAAAAGCAATCCATCCGCCCGCCAACCCCCTTCTCAAGCAAACGGTATTTACGCCCCATGGCAGGGTTCTTTTCTCCAGCAGAGAATCCCTCGACCATCCGCCGGAAATTAGCTTTTTTTTCATGTTCCCAAGGACTTTGCGTCCATCCTTGAACAACCATCGACAGTTATTCAGCCATACTCCAGAATACCGCGCTTTTTTATGAAACAGCCCGTTACATAACGGCTTATCAACTCCTTATGAGTCTGCCAGCGTGAAAATCCGTCTTTCCATCCTGAGCCTGTTTTTTGCTGTTACAGGGGCTTTCATCACGCCAATAACCAACGCTGCCGAAACCACCTCGGCACCCCGCGATACGAAACAACTCAAGATCGCTTCCGGCAGCGCCTTGCTGATGGATATGCAGACCAACAAGATCATCTATGCCAGCAATCCTGACGTGGTCGTCCCCATCGCTTCCGTCAGCAAACTGATGACCGGCCTGGTCGTGGTCGAAGCCCGGCAGAACATGGATGAATACCTTGCCGTCAACATCAGCGATACGCCGGAAATGAAAGGCGTGTTTTCCCGGGTCAAGCTCAAGAGCGAATTGCCGCGTCGGGAAATGCTGCTGATCGCCCTGATGTCTTCGGAAAACCGCGCCGCCGCGAGCCTCGCCCATCATTATCCGGGCGGCTATGTCGCGTTCATTGCCGCCATGAATGCCAAGGCCCGGGCGCTGGGTATGACCAGCACCCATTTTGTCGAGCCGACCGGCCTGTCCCCGCGCAACGTGTCCACCGCCCGCGACCTGAGCAAGTTGCTGGTGGCCGCGCACAAGTACCCGTTGCTGACTGAATTGAGCACTACCAAGGAAAAGACTGTTTCGTTCCGTAAACCCAATTACAGCCTGGGTTTTCGTAACACCGACCACTTGGTCAGGAAGCCGAACTGGGACATCCGACTGACGAAAACCGGGTTCACCAACGAGGCCGGTCACTGCCTGGTGCTGGTGACCAGCATGGGTAATCGCCAGGTGGCGCTGGTTATTCTCGATGCCTTTGGCAAATACACCCACTTTGCCGATGCCAGCCGTATTCGCAGCTGGGTCGAGACCGGCAGGGGTGCTGATGTGCCGTCGGTGGCGTTGCAGTACAAGTCAGACAAAAATCTGAAGAATCGGCAAAGTGGTGTGGTGGAGGCGTCGAAGTAGGACGAAACCGGCAATTGCCGCTTTCCCGCTTGCCCGCTTCTGTAGGAGCAAGCTTGCTCGCGATGGTTTGAAGGGCGACGCGTTTATTCAGGATAAACGCGTCATCGTTGACGTCCATCGCGAGCAAGCTCGCTCCTACAGGTCATGCGTTTATTCTGGATTAGCGCGTTATCGTTGACGTCCTTCGCTGGCAAGCCAGCTCCTACAGGGTATGCGTTTATTCTGGATTAGCGCGTTATCGTTGACGTTCTTCGCTGGCAAGCCAGCTCCTACAGGGTATGCGTTTATTCTGGATTAGCGCGTTATCGTCAGACGGTTAATCATTGGGCAGCGGCATCTGGTCGTCGTCCGGGATGCCGTCTCCTGCGCTCGGGTCTCTGTGGCCCTGATGCTCGGTTGGGGTCACCACGGGCCTGGCCAACGGATCCCGCAGCGGGCTGTTCGGATCCATCACTGGATCGGTGTCCGCTTCGGGGGTGGTTGGAACGCTGTCCGGACGTTTGTCGTTGAAACTCGAATCGGTAGACATACGCACCTCACTTGGGGGTCAGGGTTTCAGATCGGCGAGCGGATCGTAAGGCTTCGCCGGCGCCTTGGGGTTATCGCCCGGCTTCACGTCCCTGGGCGCCTTGGCCGGTCCGATGGGATCGACCTGTGGATCGGCGAGGTCCGGGGAATCGGGGTCGAAGTCCAGCTCATCGCCGGACGAATGCTCGGACGAGTGCGGGCCATCGGGGGTAGTGGAATGTGCCATTGGCGCCTCCTAGGATAGGTCCTGCGGAAAAGGACCGGCCCGGAAAAGTCCGGACCCTGTTATCTAGAGGCCAATCGCGGGTGACAGTGCCCTGCAGATGACGAACGGAACGCTACTGCGCGGACAAGGCCTTCTTCGCCCGGGTAGCCGCCTGCTCCTGGCCTGCCTGGGCCAGATCGCTGGCCGCCTTCAGCCAGCGCTGTTGATCGACGTTGGCCGGAAGCTGGTCCGGTTTCTGGATCAGCACCGCCCACCCCCCGGCGTCCTTGAACGCAGATTCAAATGAACCGAAGCTCATCAGCGTCCGGCGATTCATCCCGGCACGCAGGAGCACGGTCTGTTTCTCCCGGTTGTACCCGGCGAGAATCGCATAACGCGGTCCAGCCCAGAACGCCGAGCCTTCAGTGAACCGCACCATCACCGGATTTCCGGCCGCGACCTGGGCCAGCAGCGCAGGCAGGTTGGCGTCCAGGGGATAGACCACCAGGCCGTACTCGCGGGCAAGATTCAGCATGTTCTGCTGCAATTGGGTTTCGGCACCCGGCAAATGCAGGGGCTTGTCGAGCAAACCCGGGGTAATCACGATGCCCTGCTGGGACAACAGGCTGGCCAGGACCTGGGGGCCGCTTTGATTGTCCTGCCCGCGGTAGAAGGTACCGCTGAGCTCGACCCGCTCCGGCAGCCGCTGGATTTCCGGCGCAACGCTTCCCGCACACCCCGCCAGACCCGCGACACTGCCAACCAGCACCGCCACAGAAAGAATTCGAGAAAATACCCGCACCATCATCACTCACTTGTTCAGGCGCCAGGCGTACGCGCTCCCGGCTTGGCCATCGATCATAGGATGCCAGGCGGCAGCGGTATAGCCTTGAACGGCAGTTGATCGCATTCGATAGTACGAACTCGTTGATCACAGCCGACCTTTGGTCAATAGTCTGAAACACGGCAGCGGCTAAACTGTCATTTGCTAAAGAGTGTGCACCCACAGCAGGAGCGAAGAGGAGGCACTGATGAGCCTGACAATGACCATAGTGATGCTGATTTCCGGCTGGCTGGCGGTGGCGTCCGCCATGTTGTGGGGAGTCCTGCGCATTACTCGCCGGCACCATCACCCTCCAGTGCAACCGACGTCGCCCGCCGCCAGTGATACCGATACCGATAAACCGGCCAGCCGCCACGCTTCCGCGCACTGACTGGCGCTTTTCGGTCGCTGAAACCAAAAACGGCCGCCCGGATTCTTGCGAGTCCGGGCGGCCGTTCCATTTAGTGCAGGTTACGCTTCAGTGGCGATCCGCTTCTGCTTCGCCCGTCGGGACATCATGTTCAGCCCCTCGATCGTTGCCGAGAACGCCATTGCCGCGTAGACGTAGCCTTTCGGTACGTGGGCGCCAAAGCCTTCGGCGATCAGGGTCATGCCGATCATGATCAAGAAGCCCAGGGCCAGCATCACCACGGTCGGGTTGTCGTTGATGAACTTGGCCAAGGGGTCAGCCGCCAGCAACATCACCAGTACCGACACCACCACTGCAATGATCATGATCGGCAAATGCTCGGTCATGCCGACTGCGGTGATGATGCTGTCGATGGAGAACACCATGTCCAGCATCAGGATCTGCCCGATTGCGGCAGCGAAGCCCAGGGTCACGGTCGAGGTCGCCGACTTCGGATCGTCCGGCGCCGGGTCCATGCTGTGATGGATCTCGGTGGTCGCCTTCCACAACAGGAACAGGCCACCGGCGATCAGGATCATGTCTTTCCAGGAGAACGCGTGGCCGAGGAGGTCGATCACCGGCGCGGTCAACTGGACGATGAACGCGATGGTGCTCAACAGCGCCAGTCGCAGGATCAGCGCCATGCCGATACCGATGCGCCGCGCCTTCTGCCGATGCTGCTCGGGCAGTTTGTTGGTCAGGATCGAGATGAAGATCAGGTTATCGATGCCGAGCACGATTTCCATCACGATCAACGTGGCCAGGGCGACCCAGGCAGTGGGGCTTACAGCAAGTTCTAAAAGGTATTCCATGGGTCAGTCCTGACTCGTTTAAGACGGTTTAGATTTCCTGGGACGAAGACTCGGTGTTCCGTTTGTCTTCGGCCGATGGTTCTTTTTTGCTGATCAGCCCGCCGGTGGCGTCGCTTATCGCTTGTTCAGCGGCTTTGTGCGTATCGTCGATCGCTTGTTTCGCGCTTTCGGCCGCCTTGCCCATCAGTTGCTGAGCGCTTTTTTCGGCCTGGTCGCAACCGGCCAGTACCAGTAAAGACGTGATCAGCAACGCCGTGGTTTTAAGCTTCATGATGTTTCCTCGATAGAACAGACAGAGCCGACAAAGCCTCCCGTCGATAGCTAGGCATTCTAAGGAGACAAACACTTCAGGAAAATTCGTATTTTCGGCTGCTATACTTCGGTTTTTACGAATCCAGAATAAAAATTGCGCATAAATGTGTGTGTGCGCACTTGTAGGAGCAAGCTTGCTCGCGACGGTCGTCAACGATAACGCGTGTTTACTGGTTAAACGCGGCGCTCTTGATTCCATCGCGAGCAAGCTCGCTCCTACAGGGGGTTGTGTGATCAGGGGAAATAAACAGAATGTTGAATTACCGACAGCTGCATTACTTCTGGGTGGTCGCCAAGACCGGCAGCATCGTGCGCGCTTGCGAGCAGTTGAACCTGACACCCCAGACCATCAGTGGGCAGATCTCCCTGCTCGAGCAAACCTATGGCATCGAATTGTTTCGCCGGGTTGGCCGCCAGCTTGAGCTGACGGAGGCCGGGCGTCAGGCCCTGCCCTACGCCGAGCAGATGTTCCAGCTGGGCGGTGAGCTGGAATTGATGCTGCGGGCGCAGCCCAACGAGCAGCAGATTCTGTTTCGGGTCGGCGTGGCGGACGTGGTGCCCAAGTCCATCGTCTATCGGCTGATCGCGCCGACCATGGAGTTGAGCGAGCCGCTGCGCATCACCTGCCGCGAAGACAAGCTCGAACGCTTGCTCGCCGACCTGGCGATCCAGCGCCTGGACCTGGTGATCTCCGACAGCCCGATGCCCTCGCACCTGGACATCAAGGGCTACAGCCAGAAGCTCGGCGAGTGCGGGATCAGCTTCTTTGCCACCCCTGCACTGGCGGCGCAGTACGGCCAGGATTTTCCGCGCAGCCTGCACGGCGCTCCCCTGCTGATTCCCGGGCCGGAAACCGTGGTCCGCAGTCGTTTGCAACGCTGGTTTGCCGAGCAACAGATCCAGCCACGGATTGTCGGTGAATTCGACGACAGCGCCTTGATGCAGGCGTTCGGTCAATCCGGCAGCGGGATTTTCATCGGTCCGAGCGTGATTGCCGACGAGGTGCAACGCCAGTATGGGGTGGAGTCGATTGGCCAGACCAACGCGGTCACCGAGTCGTTCTACGCCATTTCCGTGGAGCGCAAGGTCAAGCACCCCGGCATTGTCGCCATTACCGAAGGTGCCCGACGCGAACTGTTCACCGAGTTGTGACGCGTCAGGCGCAGACTTCGCGGGGTTTGAAGGTCATCAGTGCCATGGCCAACAGGATCGAGACCAGGATGAAAGCGGCCGCCGCAAATCCCAGGCCTTGCAAGCCCACGCTGTCGATCACCCGGCCACCGACCATGGCGCCCAGGCCGATCCCGAGGTTGGCCCCGGCAATGTTCAGCGACGCGGCAAAAGCCGGCGCCTCGGGTGCCGCCTTCATCAGGCGCACGTGGCTGACCAGGAACAAGGCCGCCTGGGTCACGCCCCAGATCCCCATCGCCGCCGCCAGGCCCAGTGGCGAGTGAATGTTCGGCACCAACGCCACCATGCCGGCAATCATGAACGCGCAGAACGTTACCGAAGCGATCAGCGGGTGACGATCCACTGCGCGACCACCCAGCGAGTTGCCGATCAGCCCCACCGCGCCGAAGCCCATCAGGCACCAGCCGACCACCGTGCCGTTGAAGCCGGCCAGGCGCTCGAGGATGTCCGCCAGGTAGGTGTAGACGGTGAACATGCCGCTGAACACCAGGATCGACAGCAGCACATGCCCGATCATCAGCGGGCTGCGCAGGATCTTGAACTGCGAGCGAAAGCTCACTTGATGCTGATGCAGGTTGGTCGACGGCAGGTAGATGAACAGCAGCAGCGCCTTGGCAAAGGCGATCACCGCCAGAATGCCGAAAGCACTGCGCCAACCGAACGCGTCAGAGATCAGCGTGCCCACCGGAATGCCGAACACCGTGGCGCAGACAATCCCGAACCCGATCTTGGCGATGGCGCGACCGGCGAAGTCCGGCCCGACGATGTCCACCGCCGTTTCGCTGGCCAGGGCCCAGTACACCGGCAACCCGAGCGCGGGAATCAGGCGGGCGATGGCCATCACCCAGATGTTCGGGGCAAACGCCGCCAGGGTGTTGGCCAGGCCGAACATGATCAGCACCGAGATGAACAGCTTGCGGCGCTCGAACCTGGCGAAGTACGCGGTCAGGAACGGTCCGAAAGCGGCGACGGTAAAGGCGAACAAGGTCACCAGCAAACCCGCTTGCGGGATGCTGACGTCAAGGTCGCGGGCGATCGCCGGCAACAGGCCGACGATGACGAATTCCGTGGTCAGCACCGTGAAACCGGCGGCGGACAACAGAAGGATGGGCAACAGCATGCACAACTCCAGAAAACGACGACACCAGCGACAGCCCGAAGGCCCGCTGGCAGAACATGAAAATGAGGATGGGCCATCTTAACAGAGTGTTTTCCAGAGCGGTTGCACGAACCTGCCTTTCTCGTCCGACACGCGGACGGCAGATCGTCACAGGCCTGAAGGATCGGGACGACGCTGTGATAAAGTCCGCGCCCTGCGATACGTACACCTTGCTCATCTGCCAGCGATTGGCATTGATGTCGCGACTCCCCGTACCCAATAAAATCAGAGATGCCGCTTTATGACCGCTTCATCCCCTTCGCTATTGCATCGTTTGAAACGCTTGAGCCTGGTCACGCAAATCATCATCGGCCTGATCGCCGGGATTGTCCTGGCGCTGGTCGCGCCCGACGTGGCGAAGTCCACCGCGTTCATCGGCAAAGTCTTCGTTTCGGCCCTGAAAGCCGTCGCACCGATCCTCGTGTTCGTGCTGGTCATGGCGTCGATCGCCAACCACAAGCACGGCCAGGAAACCCACATCCGGCCGATTCTGTTCCTGTACCTGCTGGGCACCTTTGCCGCGGCGGTGGTCGCGGTCGTTGCCAGCATGATGTTCCCGTCGAGCCTGGTGCTCGCCACCCATGACGTCGCGGTGAGCGCCCCGGGCGGCATCAGCGAAGTACTGCAAAGCCTGTTGCTGAGCGTGGTCGATAACCCGGTCAGCGCCCTGATGAACGCCAACTTCATCGGCATCCTGGCCTGGGCGATCGGCATGGGCGTTGCCATTCGCCATGCCGGTGACACCACTCGCGAGGTACTCGGTGACCTGTCCAACGGCGTGACCCTGATCGTGCGCCTGGTGATTCGCTTCGCGCCGCTGGGGATTTTTGGCCTGGTGGCCTCGACCCTCGCCACGTCCGGTTTCGGCGCCCTGCTCGGCTACCTGCACCTGCTGGCCGTGCTGCTGGGTTGCATGCTGTTTGTGGCGCTGGTGATGAACCCGCTGATCGTGTTCTGGAAACTGCGTCGCAACCCCTATCCGCTGGTGCTGATGTGCCTGCGCGAAAGCGGCATCACCGCGTTTTTCACCCGCAGTTCGGCGGCGAACATTCCGGTCAACCTGGAATTGAGCAAGCGCCTGGGCCTGCATGAAGACACGTACTCGGTCTCGATCCCGCTGGGCGCCACCATCAACATGGCGGGTGCCGCGATCACCATTACCGTGCTGACCCTGGCGGCCGTGCATACCCTGGGCATCGCGGTCGATGTTCCGACGGCCATCCTGCTGAGCGTGGTCGCGGCGATCTGTGCCTGTGGCGCTTCGGGCGTGGCCGGAGGGTCGTTGCTGCTGATTCCACTGGCGTGCAGCTTGTTCGGCATCCCGAGTGAAGTCGCGATGCAGGTGGTGGCGGTCGGTTTCATCATCGGGGTGTTGCAGGATTCGGCGGAGACCGCGCTGAACTCGTCTACCGATGTGCTGTTTACCGCAGCGGCGTGTCTGGGTGAAGAAGAGAAGGCCCAGCGCCTGGCCTGACACCTTACCCTGTGGGAGCGGGCTTGCTCGCGAAAGCGGTGTGTCAGTCAACGTTTATGTTGGAGCTGATGGCCCCTTTGCGGGCAAGCCCGCTCCCACAGGTTCGGTGGTGGAGCTGAACAATGTGCACCCATGAAAAAGCCCCCGCAGCTCAGGCTGCGGGGGCTTTTTTGTAGGTGGGGGGTTTAGAACGCGCCCATGTAATCACGCTTGCCCACTTCCACACCGTTGTGACGCAACAAGGCGTAGGTGGTGGTGACGTGGAAGAAGAATTGCGGCAGGCCGTAGCTCAGCAGGTAAGCCTGGCCACTGAAGCGCTTCTCTTTAGGCGTGCCCGGACGGGTGACGATCTCGATGCCTTCCTTGCCGACGATCTGCTCCGGCTTGATCTCGCCGATGTAGGCCAGGACCTTGGCGATCAGCGCTTGCAGTTCGGCGAAGGTGGTTTCGGTGTCTTCGTACTTCGGCACTTCGATCTCGGCCAGGCGCGAGGAAACGCCCTTGGCGAAATCGACGGCGATCTGCACCTGGCGTACCAGCGGGAACATGTCCGGGTACAGACGGGCTTGCAGCAACGCGTTCGGATCGATGTTTTTTGCCGTGGCGTGGGCTTCGGCCTTGTTCAGCACATCGCTCAGGGCGTTGAGCATTTGTTTGAATACCGGAACGGAAGCGTCGTACAGGGAAATGGTCATGGCAGTCTCATGTTGTGACAGGAGGTAAATGTGGGCCGATTATAGCCATGCGCAACGCTCCTGCGACTTGTCTTTTATTCAGCAAGGATTACGCTAGGCCGCTTCGACTGCATGCTTCGACTGCCTAGGGAAAAGCGCGATGAGCACTGAGCAAGAAACCGTTATCGACGAGCCACGCCTCAACAGCACGGAAATCCGCATTCTGGGTTCGCTGATCGAGAAACAGGCCACCAGCCCGGAAACCTATCCGCTGACCCTCAATGCCCTGGTGACCGCCTGCAACCAGAAAACCAGCCGCGAGCCGGTGATGAACCTCACTCAGGGCCAGGTCGGCCAGAGCCTGCGCGCCCTTGAAGGCCGCGGTTTTACCAGGCTGGTGATGGGCAGCCGGGCCGATCGCTGGGAGCACCGGGTCGACAAGGCGCTGGAGCTGGTGCCGGCCCAGGTCCTCCTGACCGGCTTGCTGTTCCTGCGCGGCCCGCAAACGGTCAATGAACTGCTGACCCGCAGCACCCGCATGCATGAATTCGAAGACACCGAGCAGGTGGTGCATCAGCTTGAACGCTTGATTGCCCGTGGTCTGGCGCTGCTGATTCCGCGCCAGGCCGGGCAGCGTGAAGACCGCTACATGCATGCGCTGGGGGACCCGGCGGATATCGAGGTGATTCTGGCGGCACGGAGTAATCCGGTGGAGCGCGGTGCCGGCGGCGGTGTGTCGCTGGAGCGGATCGAAGAGCTGGAAGCGCGGATTGCGGCGTTGGAAGAGCGCCTGGCGCGCCTCGAGTAGTCCGACAACAACGATCGGATTGTAGGAGCCGGCTTGCTGGCGAAGGCGGCGTGCCAGGCGCCATTAATGTTGCAAGTGATGGCCTCTTCGCTGGCCAGCCAGCTCCTACAGGGGATCAGCTGCGGGCAAACTCCACCGCTTTCTGGAACTGCTCAACCGTCGGCCGCACGCCGGTATAAAGCACAAACTGCTCCAGCGCCTGGATCGCAATCACCTCCAGCCCGGTTATCACTCGCTTGCCTTCGGCACGACCGCGCACGATCAGCGGGGTTTCCGAGGGGATCGCCACCACATCGAAGACGGTCTCGGCAGCGGCAATGGCGTCGGCGTCGAACGCCAGTTGATCGGCTTCCGGCCCGCCGGTCATGCCGATCGGCGTAACATTGATCAGCATGTGCGGGCGCCGCGCACCCAGTTCAGCTTGCCATTCATAGCCCAGCGACTCGGCCAGGGCACGCCCGGCGGGTTCGTTACGGGCGACGATCAGGCCGTTCTTGTAACCGCCATCACGCAAGGCGCTGGCCACGGCCTTGGCCATGCCGCCGCTGCCGCGCAGGGCGAAGGTCGACGCCGTGGGCACCTGGTGGGTTGCCAGCAACTGAGCGATGGCGATGTAGTCGGTGTTGTAGGCCTTGAGACGGCCATTGGTGTTGACGATGGTGTTGATCGATTGAATGGCCGCGGCCGACGCGTCCAGCTCATCGACCAGCGCAATGCAGGCCTCCTTGAATGGCATGGACACGCCACAGCCTCGAATCCCCAGGGCGCGAATGCCCGCGATGGCGCCTGGCAGGTTCTGGCTGCTGAAGGCCTTGTAGTAGAAATTCAGGCCCAGTTGTTCGTACAGATGATTGTGGAATCGCAGGCCAAAGTTTCCAGGGCGCCCGGAGAGGGACATGCACAGCTGGGTGTCTTTGTTGGGGTTCATCTGCATGTGAATCTCCTTCAATAGCACTTTCGGATGGACGGGATTAGCCAGTCCAGCCGGTCTGATCGATCATATTCGCGTACCTGCCGGTGACAGCGTACGACGCTAAGAAAGCCGGTACAGACCTTACACAAAATTTACCCAATGGCTGTGCTGATTTGCAGAAAAACGCTGTCTTAGAAGTATCCCCGCGACAATCCCTGGGTCTATTGCAGAGCCAGGCGCCGGGTCGAAGAACCGAGGAATTATCATGATCCGTAAAATCCCCATAGTTGCCTTGCTGATCGGTACGCTGGCCATCGCAGGGCAGGCTGAAGCTGGCGGCGGTCACGGCGGTCACGGTTGGGAAGGACCGGCGGTATTCGGTGCGATCGTCGGCTCGGCCATCGTCGGTTCGGCGATCATCAACAGCAACCGGCCGGTCTATGTGCAGCAACCGGTCTACGTTCAGCCACAACCGGTGTACGTGCAACAACCGCCTCCGGTTTATTACCAGCCGGCACCGGTCTACGTGCAGCAACCGGTCTATTACGCCCCGCCACCGGTTTACTACGGACCGCCCCGTGGTTACTACCCACCGCGCGGCTACTACGGCCCTCCCCACGGTTATCGCCGCTGGTAACTGTAGGAGCGAGCTTGCTCGCGATGGGCGTAAGAGCGCCGCGGTTAGCCGGTAAGCACGCGTTATCGTTAAC
The DNA here is from genome assembly GCF_002029345.1 of Pseudomonas sp. VI4.1. Lineage (NCBI taxonomy): Bacteria > Pseudomonadati > Pseudomonadota > Gammaproteobacteria > Pseudomonadales > Pseudomonadaceae > Pseudomonas > Pseudomonas sp. VI4.1. The sequence continues at coordinate 17,783 of NZ_MULM01000138.1, read as the reverse complement.
GACCATCGCGAGCAAGCTCGCTCCTACAGACAGACGGCGGGGCTTTTTTGTCGCCGTTTGTCGGTACAGGTCTGGATAAATCGCCTCAAGGTCGCTGTCGGGACAGTCTTTGCGGTTCAAGTTGGCAAGATTGACTCGCCGCTCTTCCCCCCACTTGGGGAAAACGGTCATATTCATGTCATGTCAGGTCCGCAACCTGGATCTGTCCGCAAACAGCAGGTTGATAATAACAAGGACGACCTCATGCCCACGCAAAACCCGCACCGCATCGTCGGCTTGTGCACTTCCAGCAAGGTGTACAACGCACTGACCGAACTCAAGCACCTGGAAGGCCATCGCAGCGCCAAGTTTCTCTCGCTGCTGGCGGAAAACCTGGTGCGCAAAGGCCTGCTCAATGAGCAGGAAGTGGTCCACATGCTTGACCTGGTGGTCGACTGAGCCCAAGACTCACTAGCGTCAATTACGACTATCGAAAGCGTTGATTGTCCGTTCCGGCGTTGGGTCCGTAAGGTAGCTCCATAGATTGATGGAGGTACTTATGTCCCAGGTTCAGATCATGTCCGTTATCGGCAGCGCCGTTCCCGCACCACTCAGAGCGCTTGGCTTGCTTGCCTGCTGGTACCTGGTGCAGGACGGCGAAGCGATCAGTGGTCCGCTGACCTCGTTGCCGGACGCCCAGGCACTGTCGCAACGAATCGGCCAAGGTCAGCTCAGCGCTTAAGGCAGCTGCACCCGCGGTTTGGTTTCGATGAAGATCGCCCAGCTCGACATGAACAGCGCGGCGATCAGCGGCCCGATGACAAAGCCATTCAAGCCGAAGATCGCCAGGCCGCCAAGGGTCGAGATCAGAATCAGGTAATCCGGCATCTTCGTGTCCTTGCCCACCAGAATGGGGCGCAGCACGTTATCCACCAGCCCGATCACAAAAACCCCGAACAACCCCAGCACCACGCCCTGCCAGATCGCTCCGGTGAACAGGAAAAACGCCGCCACCGGCGCCCAGACGATCCCCGCCCCCACTGCCGGCAACAGCGATAGAAACGCCATCAGCACTGCCCACAGCAACGCGCTCGGAATACCCAGGAACCAGAAAATCAAACCGCCCAATGCACCCTGCGTAATCGCCACCAGCAGGTTGCCTTTGACTGTCGCCCGCACCACGCGGTTGAACTTGAGTTGCAAACGCCGTTTCTGGTGCTCTTTCAGCGGTACGGCAGAACGAACTTTACGTGCCAGTTCGGCGCCGTCGCGCAAAAAAAAGAACAGCAGGTAGAGCATGATGAAAAAGCTCACCAGAAAATCGAACGTGCCCTGACCGAAACTGAAGGCCTGGGTGGCGATAAATTCATTGCCTGTTACCGCACTCTTGATGATTTTCTCTCGCAGACCGTCCAACTCGCCGACCCCGAACCGATCGAGCAGGTGCTGGAAGTACGGCGGCAGGCTGTGTTTGAAATGCGTCACGTAGCCGGCGATATCCAGTTCGCCGCTTTCGATTCTCTGGTAGACCGAGGCCCCTTCTTGCACCAGCAGGAAACCGAGGATGATCACCGGCAGAATCGCGATCACCAGGCAGATGCCCAGGGTGAGCAGCGACGTCAGGTTGCGTTGCCAGCCGAATTTCGCTTGCAGGCGGCGCTGCAGGGGGGCGAAGAGGATGCCGAGGATGACAGCCCAGAACACCGCTGCGTAGAACGGCAGCAAAATCCAGATGAACGCGGCGGTGACCAGTCCCAACAGGATCACCAGTGATTTGTTTTGCAGTGTCTGTTCGTTCATGTCCGATCCATGTCAGTCAGCAGGGAAGCAATGTCGCGTCCTGATGCTTAGTCCGCCACGGTTCGCGCGAGTGCCATCCGTTTGTTCATCAAGCATAGATCCAGATCAATGAAGCCCGCGGGCAAGCCGATTACCCTCGTCGACTTTTGCGATCGACTCATCCATGAACCTTGTCCCACCGGAACTGCTCGCCCCCGCCGGCACCCTGAAAAACATGCGCTATGCCTTCGCCTACGGCGCCGACGCGGTGTACGCCGGCCAGCCGCGCTACAGCCTGCGGGTGCGCAACAACGAATTCGATCACGCCAACCTGGCCCTCGGCATTCGCGAGGCCCAGGCCCAGGGGAAGCGCTTTTATGTGGTGGTGAACATCGCCCCGCACAACGCCAAGCTGAAAACCTTTCTCAAGGATCTGCAGCCGGTGATTGCCATGGCGCCGGACGCGCTGATCATGTCCGACCCGGGCCTGATCATGCTGGTGCGCCGACATTTCCCGCAGATGCCGATTCACCTGTCGGTGCAGGCCAACACGGTGAACTGGGCGAGTGTCGAGTTCTGGCAGCAACAAGGCGTGAGCCGGATCATCCTGTCGCGGGAACTGTCCCTGGAAGAAATCGCCGAAATTCGTGAGCAGGTCCCGGCCATGGAGCTGGAGGTGTTTGTCCATGGGGCGCTGTGCATGGCCTACTCCGGCCGCTGTCTGCTGTCCGGATACATGAACAGGCGCGACGCCAATCAAGGCAGCTGCACCAATGCCTGTCGCTGGAAGTACTCGGCGCAACAGGCCTCGGAAAATCAACTCGGCGAAATCGTCCAGAGCTTCCAGCCTGAACCGACCCTGGGGATCGGCGCCCCGACCGATCAGGTGTTCCTGTTGCAGGAAGCCAATCGACCGGACGAACTGATGCCGGCCTTCGAGGACGAGCACGGCACCTACATCATGAACGCCAAGGACTTGCGCGCCGTGCAGCATGTCGAGCGCCTGACCCGGATGGGCGTGCATTCGCTGAAAATCGAAGGCCGGACCAAATCCCACTTCTATTGCGCACGGACCACTCAGGTGTACCGCCGGGCCATCGACGATGCGGTGGCCGGTCGCGCGTTTGACCGCAGCCTGATGACGGATCTGGAGTCCCTCGCGCAACGCGGCTACACCGAAGGCTTCCTGCGGCGGCATGTGCATGATGAGTATCAGAACTACCAGCACGGCAGTTCGGTGTCGGAGCGGCAACAGTTTGTCGGCGAGTTGACCGGCGAGCGGCGCGACCGACTGGCCGAAGTCAAGGTGAAGAACCGTTTCGGCCTGGGTGACCACATGGAACTGATGACGCCCGCGGGCAACTTCCACTTCGATCTGCATCAGTTGCAGAACATCAGAGGCGAGCCAATCGAAGTGGCGCCGGGGGATGGGCATACGGTGTATGTGCCGATTCCGGATGCGGTGGAGTTGCGGTTTGGGTTGTTGATGCGGGATGTGGGGTTATAGAGCGCGCCTAGGCGAACTCCTCGCGCAACATCGCCACAAACGCCTCTCGCGCCGGGTGAACCCCGGCGTTTTCATGCCAGTAGAACAGATTGTCGATGGCCGTCAGGTCGGGGAATTCATAGCCCGCGCAACCGGCGCCTTTGGCGAACTGGTCGAAAACCCCTTTAGGCACCAGCGCCACACCGGCCCCGGCGCTGACGCAGCCGACGATCGCGCCGTAACTGGCCAGGCTGACAATCGGCAACGCCTGCCCCTGCCGCAATAACCAGTGCTCCAGTGCCGCCCGGTAAGGGCAACCCTGTGGCCACATGAACACGGTCTTGTCCTGCAAATCGGCGATATCGCGTACCGGCCCCAGGGACGTCGAGGCAATCAACAGCAGCTCCTCGCGGTACATCAGCGTGCGCTTGAGTTGCGAGCGCTCGACATCCACGGCGACTATCGCGCCGTCGAGCCGATGGTTGAAGGTGTCGTCGAGCAGCTGGCCCCAGGGGCCGGTGGTCAGTTCCAGCGCCACCTTCGGGAAACGCTTGTGGAACTTGGCCAGCAAGCGCGGCAAGCGACCGGTGGCCGAGGACTCGATGGCACCGATGCGCAACGGTCCGGACGGCTCCGCCGCGGGATCGAGCGCGCGCTTGGCTTCAGCCGCGAGCGCGAGCATCTTCGCGGCATAGACGAGGAAGGTCTGCCCCGACGGGCTGATTCGCAACCCTCGACCCTCGCGCAGGAACAGCGCGACCCCCAGCTCCGCTTCCAGCGCCTTGATCCGTGCCGTGATATTCGACGGCACGCAATGCAGCAACTCGGCGGCGCGGGCAATGCTGCCGACGTCGGCGACGGTCTTGAACATGCGAATCTGCGCCAGCTCCATACATCACCAAAAGTGAACAGTTAACGCAGTATAAGTCAGTTGTGGCGAATGGTTCGAATTCTGATACTCGGTGCACAGGCCCACAGGTATCCGACCATGCAAGCGCTCACCGCCGTCTCCCCCTCCCCCCTCAAGATCGTGCTGGCGATGGCGTTTGTCGTCGCCTGCTGGGGGTATTCCCCGACCGGTATTCATATCGGTTTGCAAGCTTATGATCCCGGCCATCTGGCGTTGCTGCGGTTTCTGCTGGCCTCGGCATTCATGGGCGTCGTCGCGCTGATCCGCGGCATCCGCCTGCCGAGCCTTGGCGATCTGCCGCTGCTGGCGGCCCTGGGTTTCTTTGCGGTCAGCCTGCATCACGTCGCGTTGAATTTCGGCCAGCAGGGCGTCAGCGCCGGAGCGTCCAGTGTGTTGGCGCAATCGACCCCCTTGTTCAGCACGCTACTGGCGCGCTTCGTGTTCAAGGACCGGGTGAGTGCCTGGCGCTGGGGCTGTGTGATCCTGGGTTTGCTCGGCGTGGTGATTGTGGTGGCTGGCGATCACGGACTGGGCAGCATCAATGGCGGCGGCTTGCTGATTCTGCTGGCGGCGCTGTCCTGGAGCTTTTACTTTGCGTTGCAGAAGCAGCATGCCCGGCGCTATGACGGCTTGACGCTGGTGTGTTACACGGTTTGGTTCGGGACGTTGCTGTTGTTGGTTTATTTGCCGGGGTTGGCCGCCGAGGTCGTCAGTGCTCCGCTGCAGGTGCAACTGGCGGTGATTGCGCTTGGTGTTTTTCCCAGCGCCCTCGCCTATCTGGCCTGGGCCTATGTGCTGGCGCATGTAGACCTGAGCCGGGCGACGATGACGCTGTACCTGATTCCACCCACTGCCATGGGCATTGCGTCTTTTGCGTTGGCGGAGCAGCCCACATTGATGGTGTTCGTGGGTTCGGCGATTGTGCTGATCAGTGTGCTGGCGTTGAATCTGGAGCGGCGGGTGGTAGTGATTCAAGGGGCCAGTGTCTGATCGTTTATTGGCGCTGATACGCCTGACGCCTTCGCAGGCAAGCCAGCTTCCACAGGGTTTGTGTCAAGCACACCATTTGGATCAACCCGGAACCTGTGGGTGCGTGGCTTGCCCGCGAAGAACGATGACTCGGTGAACCCGCCCTGCCACTCTCAAAAAACCCGGCACACTGGCCGGGTTCCGGTTACCGCCTGTCATCGGACAGCGGTGTTGGCTCATCTGCCGGAGGCACGTCCTCATCCGCCGTCGGGTCCATCCAGTCTTCTGGTCGATCAGCCTCTGCGCCGGCCGGGTCCCGGGCCGGGTCCATGCCGGGTGGCGCATCCTGATCCATGCTTGGCTCATCGGTGCCGGGCATGGGTCGGGTCGGGTCGGTAGTGGGTGTTCCACCCTGGAACGTTGATTCGTTAGCCATGACGCACCTCACAGGTGAGGTCCAGCAAATCTGGGCCGTACTGTTTGGAAGCAAGGCCAGGGAGGAGGTGCTATCGAGTAGACCAGCGGTTACCCGCGATCCGCCAGAAACCGGTCGCGACTGTTGGTCAGGTGCAGCCACATGGCCGCCCGCGCCGCATCCGGGTCCTGGCGCTTGATGGCATTGAGTATCGCCTCGTGCTCGAGGTTGGCGAGCTGCCCGAGCTTGCTCAGGTCCGCTGCACCGCGTTCGGCGGCGTTGACCCGGGTCCGGGGAATCATTGAGCGGCCCAGGTGCTGCATGATTTCGCTGAAGCACAGATTGCCGGTGGCTTCGGCGATCAGCAGATGAAAGCGCTTGTCGGCTTCGACGCAGCTGTCGTTGTTGGCGAGCAGGCCTTGATAATCGTCCAGCGCTTCACGCATCTGCGCCACTTGCCGATCCGTGCGACGGACAGCGGCCAGCGCCGCCGCCTGGGTTTCCAGGCCCAGGCGCAATTCCAGAATGCTGCGCACCCCCAGCGCGGTGTCGACATTCAGGCGCAGCCCCTGCTCCGGGGCCCGCTCGAGCACGAAGGTGCCGATGCCGTGGCGGGTTTCCACCAGCCCGGACGCCTGCAACTTCGACAGTGCCTCGCGCACCACCGTGCGACTGACCCCGTGCTCCTGAACGATGGTGTTCTCCGACGGCAGCTTGTCCCCCGGCAGCACCTGACCGAGGAGGATGCTTTGGGTCAGCTTGGCGACCAGGTCATGGGCCAGGTTATGGGTGCGCTTGCGGGCAGGCGCGTCGAGGTCTTGGTGCATGGCAATCATCCAAAAGCGGGGCTCACGGGATCGTAGCACCCAGATCGAGTGGAAGCCTCAGAAAAAGCGCTTAACTTGTATGACAACACTCAACAAAAGCCTGAACACCAAGGATTCCAGCCCTTGCCATGGACAACACTAATTTTGAATATCCTAGAAAAACCTGCGCTTAATCGGTTTTTACGCTTGCAGGACAAAAAAATGTAGTTGTATGATGTCTATCAACACAGCGACACCCAGTCACACCCCGCATAAAAATAATCAGTGGGAGAAAAACAAGTGAGTACATCCATATCCGGGATGCACGACGGCGCCGATCCGGTCCTGAAGTCCGCCATCTCAAAAGTGAAACGGCACGTCCTGCCGCTGTTCGTGATCATGTTCATCGTCAACTACATCGACCGTGTGAACATCGGCTTCGTCCGCACCCACATGGAACATGACCTGGGCATCGGCGCTGCCGCCTATGGCCTCGGTGCCGGGCTGTTCTTCATCGGTTACGCGCTGTTCGAAGTGCCCTCCAACATCCTCCTGCAGAAAGTCGGCGCACGAATCTGGCTGACCCGAATCATGCTGACCTGGGGCATCGTGGCGGCCTGCATGGCCTTCATCCAGAACGAAACCCACTTCTATATCCTGCGATTCCTGTTGGGCGTGGCGGAAGCCGGGTTCTTTCCCGGGGTGATCTACTACTTCACTCGCTGGTTGCCGGGTGTCGAGCGCGGCAAGGCCATTGCGATCTTCCTCAGCGGTTCGGCGATCGCTTCGCTGATCTCCGGCCCGCTGTCCGGGTTGCTCCTGCAGATCAACGGTTTGGGCCTGCACGGCTGGCAATGGATGTACTTCATTGAAGGCATGTTCTCGGTCTGCCTGTGCGTGTTCGTGTGGTTCTGGCTCGACTCCAGGCCCCACGACGCCAAATGGCTGACTCGCCCCGAGCAAGACGCGCTGGTCAAGGCCATCGATGACGAACAACTGGCCCGCGAAGCGGCGACGCCGATCAAGCCGTCACTGGGCAAGCTGCTCAAGGATCGCCAGATCATCCTGTTCTGCCTGATCTATTTCTTCATCCAACTGACCATCTACGCCGCGACCTTCTGGCTGCCGAGCATCATCAAGAAAATGGGCGACCTCAGCGACATTCAGGTCGGGCTGTTCAACTCGATCCCCTGGTTGCTGTCGATCGTCGGCATGTACGCCTTCGCTTCGCTGTCGGCCAGATGGAAACATCAGCAAGCCTGGGTGGCTGCCGCCCTGCTGATCGCGGCGGCCGGGATGTTCATGTCCACCACCGGCGGGCCGATCTTCGCCTTCGTTGCGATCTGCTTTGCGGCGCTGGGTTTCAAATCGGCCTCGTCGCTGTTCTGGCCGATCCCCCAGGCTTACCTGGATGCACGCATCGCCGCGGGTGTCATCGCGCTGATCAACTCGGTGGGCAACCTCGGTGGCTTCGTCGCGCCGACCACGTTCGGCCTGCTGGAAGAACACACCGGGTCGATCCAGGGCGGGCTGTATGGCCTGGCCGCCACATCGATCATCGCCGCGATCATCGTTTTCGCCGCGCGTAGCACAGCCAAATCCGCACCCGCCGTCGTACTGGGCGAATCCGCGCCCGACCACGCCTGAACGCTCCTGTCAGCATGCTTTAAGGACAAGACAATGAACGCACAAGACACCGCAAAAGCCCCGATCATCACCAGCATGCAGGTTGTTCCGGTGGCCGGGCACGATGGCATGTTGCTCAACCTGAGCGGCGCCCACGGGCCATTTTTCACCCGCAACATCGTCATCCTCAAGGACAACGCCGGCCACACCGGCGTCGGTGAAGTGCCAGGGGGCGAGCGCATTCGCCAGACCCTCGAAGACGCGCGCAGCCTGGTGGTCGGCAGCCCGATCGGGACCTATCAGAAGATCCTCAATCAAGTGCGCCAGGCCTTCGCCGACCGTGATGCCGGCGGCCGTGGCCTGCAGACGTTCGACCTGCGCATCACCATTCACGCGGTCACCGGCCTGGAAGCGGCGCTCCTGGATCTGTTGGGGCAGCACTTGGACGTGCCGGTCGCGGCCCTGCTCGGCGAAGGCCAGCAACGCGACGAAGTGAAGATGCTCGGTTATCTGTTTTATGTTGGCGATCGCGGCCAGACCGACCTCGCCTACCGCAGCGAACCGGATGCCGACAACGACTGGTTTCGCCTGCGCCACGAACCCGCGATGACCGCCGATGCAGTGGTGCGCCTGGCCGAGGCTGCCCACGCTCGCTACGGCTTCAAGGACTTCAAGCTCAAGGGCGGCGTGCTCAGTGGCGATGACGAAATCGAAGCGGTGACCGCCCTGGCCGAACGCTTTCCCGATGCGCGCATCACCCTCGATCCGAATGGCGCCTGGTCGCTGAAAGAAGCGGTCCGCTTGTGCCGCGACCAGCATCGCGTCCTTGCGTATGCCGAAGACCCTTGCGGGGCAGAAAACGGGTATTCGGGCCGTGAAGTCATGGCCGAGTTCCGCCGCGCCACGGGCCTGAAAACCGCCACCAACATGATCGCCACCGATTGGCGGGAAATGGGCCACGCGATCCAGCTGCAATCGGTGGACATCCCCTTGGCCGACCCGCACTTCTGGACGATGCAGGGCTCGGTCCGCGTGGCGCAGATGTGCCATGAATGGGGCCTGACCTGGGGCTCGCATTCCAACAACCACTTCGATATTTCCCTGGCGATGTTCACCCATGTTGCGGCCGCCGCACCGGGTGAGATCACCGCCATCGACACCCACTGGATCTGGCAGGACGGCCAGCGCCTGACCAAGGCCCCGTTGCAAATCGTTGGGGGTTGCGTGCAGGTGCCGAAGAAACCGGGCCTGGGGGTCGAGCTGGACCTGGATCAACTGGCCAAGGCCCATGAGCTCTATAAAGGCATGGGGCTGGGCGCGCGGGATGACAGCGTGGCGATGCAGTTCTTGATTCCGGGCTGGACGTTCGATAACAAGCGGCCGAGCCTGGTGCGCTAGACACTTCGCAACCACCTCGCTCCCACAGTTGATTGGCGTCACACATAAGGCTGAGTTCGCTGCATATCCGTGTGTGCAACTGCGCGTGGCAGCATTGCTGCTCAGTTTGTTAAAAAAGGAAGCGTCCTACATACAAGCTATTTCATAAGCGTCTTAATTCCCGTGTTTGTATTTCGCCATGAGCACTGAGGTGCACCGCTCATGGGTCGAACACCGGTTGCTTATGCCGTAGGACACTTGTTAATGGAACTGACACCACTATTTGCGCCACAGAATAGACGCTTGATCAAGCTGACCACCCCGGCCATCGGTCAGCAGGCGCTGCTGCTGGAGCGATTTTGCGGTACTGAAGGATTGTCGACGCTGTTCAGTTTCGAGTTGTCGCTGATCAGTCAGGATGCGCGACTGGAACTCAAGTCCCTGATAGGGCAACCCGCGTTGCTGGAGATTGAACTGGCAACCGGTGGGGCCCGTTTTATTCATGGTTATATCAACCGTTTCAGCCTGCAAGGCAGTGACGGTGGGCTGGCGCGCTACTCGGCAACGTTGAGTCCCTGGCTGTGGATGCTGTCGCGCCGTTCTGACTCGCGGATATTTCAAGAGCAAACGATCGAAGACATCGTTCGCACGGTGTTTGCCCACTATGAGGCGCTGCCCAGTTTCGAATTCCGGCTGGACCAGCCGCTCAAGTCCCACAGCTACATCACGCAGTACCGCGAGAACGATCTGGATTTCGTCTTGCGCCTGCTGGAAGGCGAAGGACTGTTCTTCTACTTCGATCACTCGAAGGAAGGACATCAACTGATCATCACCGACCATTCCCGCAACCTTGAGCCGCTACCGCAGCAACCGCAGATCCGCTACCACAGTGCTTCGGTCACCGAGACAGCCGATTCCATCACTCAATGGAGCAGCAACCGGGTTTTGCAGTCCGGTCGTATGGCCATTCAGACATTCGACTACAGGCAACCGCGAAATCCACTGCCGGTCAGCATGCTCAGCCTCAACGTCCAGGGTGAGGTCCCGTCTTACGAAATCTACGACTTTCCCGGCCATTACAGCCACGCGATGCCCGCGAATGGCGAGACGCTGGTGCGTCATCGACTGGAAGCCATGGAAGTACAGGGCAAGACGTTTCAGGGCAGCAGCAACTGTCGCGCCATGCTGCCCGGTTACACCTTCGAGTTGACCCAGCACTTCGATCACGACCGTGACCCCATTGCGGATCGCCACTTCCTGTTGCTGAGCGTCGAACACCGTGGCAGTAACAACTATCTATCGGATCAGCCGGCAGGCTACGACAACAGCTTCGTGTGTGTGCGCCATAAAATCCCGTATCGCCCCGCAATCATCACGCCTCGCCCGACGATTTCGGGGCCGCTCACCGCCATCGTGGTGGGTCCTGAAGGAGAGGAAGTCTTCACCGATGCGCTGGCGCGGGTACAAGTACGCTTTCATTGGCAGCGCGGACAGGATCCTGCACCCGGCACCACTTGGCTCAGGGTCGCCATGCCCAGTGCGGGCGCCGGTTTTGGTCATCAGTTTTTGCCGCGCATCGGCCAGGAGGTCCTGGTGACTTTCCTCGGCGGCGACATCGACCGCCCCCTTGTCACTTCGGTACTCTACAACGCTGACCATTTACCGCCGCGCTTCAGTAACGCCACGGGTTTACCGGGTAATCGAACGCTCTCGGGCATCCAGACCAGGGAACACAAAGGCAACGGCTTCAACGAACTGCTATTCGACGATACACCCGGTGCGTTGCGCGCCCGCATGGGCACGACCCATCACGCCACCGCGCTGAACCTCGGCAAACTCACCACGCCCAGAACTGACGGCCAAGCCCAGCCCCGTGGCAATGGCGCCGAACTGCGCACCGACGCGGCCATCGCTCTGCGAGCGGCCCAAGGCGTGTTATTGACCACCTATGCCCGTCACGGCGCGCAGGGTTCGCAGTTGGACCGCGAAGAATTGCTCAAGCTGCTGAGCGAGTGTGGCGAACTGTTCCAGTCGCTCGGCCAGACCGCCGCCGCCCGTGGCAGCCAACAGGTCGATAGCCAAGGCATCGACCTGCTGCGCCAGTCGTTGACTCAATGGCCTGCACCGGAGAGCAACAGTTCGGGCGACCCACTGCTCGCCGTGGCGGCCGAGGCGGGCATCGCCAGCGCCACACCGCGCTCACAAGTGCACTACGCCGGTGAGAACCACGACACAACGGCTCAGGACCACCTGCAATTGACCAGCGGTGCGGCCATGCGATTGAACGCGGGCCAAGGGATTTCGGCCTTTGCGCAAGATGCAGGCATCAGCGCCATCGCCAATCGCGGCAAGGTGCTCGTGCAAGCCCAGGAAGATGACATTGCGCTCAATGCGCAAAAGAACCTGCACCTGTCGGTCACCGAAGGTGAAGTGGTCGTGACTGCGCCCATCATTCGCTTGGTGGCGGACGACGGCAGCTACATCAAGATTGGTGGCGGCATCGAGATTGGCACCCAGGACAAGGTCACGGTGCACGCCAGCGACCATGACTGGGTCGGACCGAAAACCGACAGCGTTTCCATCCCGTCCTTCAGCCGTGATCCAGCGGCGCAACGCCTGGCCTTTCACTATCCGGGCCACGCGGATGAAAGCCCCCGAGTGGCAGCGGACCACGCGTACCAGATCGAGCTGGGCGATGGCAGCGTGGTGCAAGGTTCAACGGATGCAAGCGGTTTGACGCAGAGAGTGGAGCGCGAGGTGATGCATCAGGCCCGGGTGAAGGCCCAGCGAAAAACCGGCCCGACGGGAGAGCGTCAATGAGCGAGTCGAGCTTTCACACAGTGGCGCAGAGCACCACCCGCTTGATTGCGAACTGCACCACCGAGCGCAAGATGGAGGTCCCTGGGGACTTGCCTGGGGTGGTGATTTTCCTGCACGGGGTCAATGATCCGGGGGGATCGTATGAGTCGGTGGAGACGGGGTTGTGTCAGGGGGTGAACGAGCGGTTGGATCGGCCGGATCTTCGGGCTGGGCGGTATGGAGTCCAGTACGACAAGGCTTTGGGCACACCTAAAGAAGCCTGGAGAGACAAGGAAAGGCAAATACTCGACGATCCCGACACCTACCTTTATCAACGCGATTCAAATGCCTCTGACGTCCGCAGTCTGTTCATCCCTTTTTACTGGGGTTACAGAGCCGAACCCGGCGAAATAAAGCGCGATGAAAATGGCGATCCGGCCAGGCTGCGTGATCAATTTCAAGACAGATTTGGCAATCGCCTTGATCGTCACTTCGCCAAAGGTGGCGGTTTTTTTGCCAACGCCACCAACAACCTGCTGGAGATGTACGAAGAGGGCTTTGCTAAATGGGTGCGCCATTTGGCCCAACCCACGATGCATAATTCTCTGTTCATGGGTAAGGCGCCAAACAGGCGTTACTTTGTGCTGGCGGCGACCCGGCTGGCGATGCTGGTCAGCGAGACTCGCCGCGTCTCACCCGATGAAACCATCACCATCATGGGGCACAGCCAGGGCACGCTGATCACTTTGCTTGCTCAAGCGATGCTGGTGGATCGGGGCGAACGCTGCGCCGACTGCGCAATCATGGTGGACTCGCCTTATTCAGTGTTGCCAGGTACGACGCCGAAAAATTCAAAGACGCTGCAAGTGCTGATAAACCTTGTGCAACGGATCACCCAATCGCCCCATGCGCAACCCCCCTTGAGCGCCGCGCGTTGTGGCGTACCGGGGTATGGCGGTCGACCGGTCCGCGATGGTCACCTGAACAGGGGCAACGTTTGGGTACAGACGGGAAAACCGTGGTGTTTCCCGAGCGCGACAATCGCGGCAAGGTTTATCTGTACTTCAGCCCGGACGACACCACGGTGGCGCTGGATGACGTGCATGGCATTGGTACTTATGGCGTACCGGACGTACTCCCTGATGGGCAGCCAGCCATGAACGCTTTGCAATCCTTGCGTTTCTACCAGCGCTTGTGGACCAAGCGTCTGCGCGAAGGCAAACCCGTGCTCGTTGGCAAAGTTCCACAACAGGATCTTATCCGAGCCAAGGGCGAGCCGCGTTACCCTGGTGGTTGGTCAGCCGCAGCGGTGGCCTCGCGAGCACCGATCCAGAAAGGCCAGGAGCGCAACATCAATGCCGAGCAACTGCACCCGCCTCATGCGCCACAGATGTTCGGCGGCGAAGCCGTAACCGGCTCAACTCACGAATCGGGAAAGGACCGCTCGGACGCGGTCTCGAAAAACGCTGCTTTGGGCAACCCCAGCGCGACCTTCAAATGGATTTTTGTGCAGAACATCACCGATCGAATCGATGTGGAAGTCGTACGCGCCCGCTGGAACCAGGGCAAAGAGCCGGACGACCAGACCCACGCTTTCCGCCGCACAGCGGTGTCCGGTTTTGCGTTGCTCCAGACCAAAGATCACTACCGCTACGAACGTGAGGAAACGCCGAACGAAATCCGGGCCCGCATGGACATCGACCCAAAAGAGTTGAGTGAAAACAGCTATCACTCGGCGGTATTGCGCAGTCCGGAAAACCATCGCTGGGTGACAGCGATGGATATTGCGATTGGGCAGGCGAAGTGTCTGGATGATCCGGTGATGCGTGAGGTGTTGGTGGCGATTGCGGATTGGAAGACGGATGAGAAGCGTTTTTTAAAAATGATAGAACTCCAGGGATGGTCACGTCTTAGTTCAGAGGCTCAGGCGTTGGTCGAAGCTAGTTATGTGTATTACGACCAAGGCACGTTTCCGTCGGCTGAATTAGTCTCGCTAACGCCACCAATGCTGATAGAAGCCCCCTCGAAAAAAGGAATGGCCCAGTGAGGGATCGCCAGCACCACAAATCCCAGCGACCGAAGTTGAAGCTCTATCTATGGATGGCCATGCTAGTGCTAGCCATTTGGTTGGGAGTTTTACTGATCGTTATTTACATAACACCAGTTGCAGATTTGAAACCAAAGGAGATGGGGATTGTTATGCGTTGGGGAATCGCGAGTATCTTGGGGGCGTTGGCGTTGGCCTATAGCGGGCATTGGTTTGCCAAGCAGGTAGTATATGAAAAGGAACAACTCTCAGCCTACCGAACAAAAGTCATCGCTGATGCAACCGAGCAAACTGCCACGCGTGAGCGCACTTACTCGCTGGAAATACGGGGAGTAGGGCTCGCAGTGGATGATTGGCATCAATCTTCAATATGGCGAGAAATCAAAAAGACGAATAGCAATTTCACCTCGATCTATTCGCAAGATCCCAAGGATTACGACGCCTCAGTCTCCTCGCGAGACATTACCTACGATATTAATGTTCGAGTTGCTTTCACACATTCGGCCAGCGACTCGGTGGCCTACTGGCCGATTCCCGTGTTCGCGTTGGGGCCGCCGGATATTTATGAAAAAGGCTACAAAGCCGCTGGTTTGATCAATTCGGGTCGAAATGCTGCGACCTTGGGTGTTACTCAGTTTCTATGGCAGGACGACGAAAACACCACTCACGCACAAGCCATGATTGAACGCCTTTTCGATTTTTTTGACGAGAACCCGCAGGTGCCACAGGCGTTGATAGCAAGCAAGGATGGTGATGTGTCTCGCGACGTTTATAGAAAGCGCGGCACGCCGGGTCTTCAAAATACCCGCGTCGTTCCGACGGTGTTCGAAAGCATGGCAGGTCTGCTGGTCACGCGTTCGGATCGTGTAGACCGTTACCTCCGCCCCTATGCAACGCAGGGCACGGAGGACAACCAGAACAAAAATACTGACATGGGCAAGTTGTGGGCGTTTTATTGGGATCGCGACCGTGCATTCCACGATTGGTATAAAGCAATTGAACGCGCCAAAGGAAAAACCGGGTACATACATCCGCCATCAACGATGTCCTCTACCTACTGGCAATCCCAACTCCCCACCCTCTGGCAAACCCTGAGCAACCGAGGCCCCGGTCACTTCGAACCGTCCCCATGGCTCCCGGTACGTTGGGCCAGTCATCAAGTACAGGAGTTCGACAGGGCTCCAATCCTGGGTTACCTGCACCGCCCGATCAAAGTCCCGATGCAGGACGAAAACGGAAAATTGCTCAAGCCCGCGCTACAGGCCAAGGCCCTTCAAGCAGGCTGGCGACAAGCCTTGGAAACCCTGCCCGATGGCGACAAACCAGTGCGCGTGTTCTACGACAGCACTGACAACGTCAACGGCGAAATCGCCCTGACCCATGCGCTGCACGGCCTCAACGTTGACGGCATCGGCATCGAGTTGGGCAATGTCGACGAGGGCTACGACATCGGGCGGCGCCTGGGCAATACCGGCGTCAGTGGCGCCCTGGTCGAAATCAACCTCGCCACGATTGCCAGCTACCAGGAGGGTGGAGTCAGCGCAGTGGTCTACTCCGGCAAGGATGGCAGCAGCACGGTGCAAATGGTCCGTCCGCCTGACGAAGCCCGCAAAGCGAAAAACCAGCAGACCCATGGCGTCGATCCCTTCCGATTTCGCATGCCGGGGCAATAACCATGACCCATCCCATCTGCCTGGGCGACTCCACCAGCAGCGGTGGCACGGTCGTGTCCTGCCAACTGTCGGGTACGCACCGTATAAACGGAAAAACCCCTGCGGTATTGGGTGACAAGGCCACCTGCCCATTGCACTTGGGCGAGTTCGCTTTCGTCGAGGGGCATCCGCGCAGGCGCATGAATGGCATCCCTGTGGTCCTGCAAGGTCATCGCCTTGCCTGTGGTTGCCATGGGGTGGCGGGTCATGCGCAGAATGTTCGGGTGACCTGATGCTTGGCATTTTCATTCAACGCGAGCCCGCGTTCGATGAACCCACCGATAGCCTCTCGGCGCGAGAGGTCGATCGCTTGATCGCGATCATCGGACGTCGGTGGCCCGGATTCAAAATCCGCTCGGTATGTAGCGGTTAATATCATTGAAACTCATGGAAAGTGGCCCAGTCATGCCTAGATACAACCTCAACAAATTCGCGTCCTACAGCGCTTTCGTACTTTTCCTCGGTGCCGGTCACTGCGTAGCGGACGAGCGTATCGAATCCATCGTCAACGCCGCCATCAAACCGGTGATGCAGCAACAGCAGATCGCCGGTGTCGCGGTCGCGATCACCGTCAACGGCGAGGCGCATTACTTCAACTACGGCGTGGCCTCGAAGGAAAACGGCACGGCGGTCACCGAAGACACCCTGTTCGAGATCGGTTCGGTGAGCAAGACCTTCACGGCCACCCTCGCCGCCTACGCCCAGGCGACGGGCAAACTTTCCCTGTCAGACAAGGCCAGCAACGTCCTGCCAGAGCTGCGCGGCAGTGCGTTCGACAACATCAGCGTATTGCAACTGGGCACCTACAGCGCTGGCGGCCTGCCGCTGCAATTTCCTGAGGAGGCCGACGCGCCGGACAAGATGCTCGGCTATTTCAAGCAGTGGCAACCGACCTACGCCGCTGGCAGCCACCGGCAGTATTCGAACCCGAGCCTGGGGCTGTTTGGCTATCTGGCGGCCAAGAGCATGGGCGCGCCGTTCGATGAGGTGATGGAAAAGACCCTGCTGCCGACACTCGGGTTGAAGCACACCTTCCTCAAGGTGCCGCAGGATCAGATGGGGCTTTATGCCCAGGGGTACAACAAGGAAGACAAGCCGGTGCGGGTCGGGCCGGGGGCGCTGGATTCGGAGGCGTATGGGGTGAAAACCAGCGCGGCGGATCTGCTTCGTTATGTTCAGGTGAACATGAAACCGGCAGGGCTTGAAGCGCCGCTGCAGCGGGCAATCGCCACCACGCACACGGGTTATTACAAGGTCGGTGGCATGACCCAGGGATTGGGCTGGGAGCTCTACCACTACCCGGTCACGCTTGATCAGTTGCTCGCCGGTAACTCGACGCAGATGGCGATGGAAGCTCACAAAGTCCAGTGGCTGAATCCGCCGCAACCACAATCGGACGCTGTGTTGGTCAATAAAACCGGCTCGACGGGTGGCTTCGGCGCCTATGTCGCGTATGTGCCCTCGAAAGATATCGGCATCGTGATCCTCGCCAACAAGAACTACCCGAATGCTGAGCGGGTGAAAGTGGCGCATACGGTGTTGGGCGCACTGAGCAAATAAACTGGCCACAGGTTCAATGGCAGTCATGAAAGTGGGCGACCCATAGGAGCGGGTTGCCCGCGAAGGCAATGGATCCTTCAACATCGATGCTGACTGATACGCCGCTTTCGCGAGCAAGCTCGCTCCTACAGGGGGTCTTCAGCGAACACCAGATTGGTAGACGACAGGGATCCCGTGTAGGAGCCGGCTTGCTGGCGAAGACGGCGGCACATTCAATAGAGGTGGTGGCTGACAGGGGCCGCTTTCGCTGGCAAGCCAGCTCCTACAGGGGATTTTCAGTGAACAAGAAATCGGTGAACACCAGCGATCCCGTGTAGG